>JAAZKE010000068.1 GCA_012799995.1 Chloroflexota bacterium
CGGATTGCCGGTTGATGCCTATTAAAAAGAATGCCATCTTATTTTTAAAAGGTGATCCGGCCGAAAATGCATATGTGGTAAAATCCGGAAGAATCAGAATGATCTCAATCGATGAATCTGGAAATGAAAAGCACATTGTAATTGCGGAAGTCGGGTCCATTATCGGTGAAATCGCTTGTTTAACAGAGAGCACGTTTCCGTTATGTGCCCAAGCAATTGTAAATAGTCAGCTGATCATTGTTCCTGCTGAAATCATGGCTCAACGGGTAAAAACCTATTGGTCAATCGCACAAAAGATTTTTGAATTCAGTTATAAGAAACAAAGAGCACTCATAAAACAGATAGAATCCCTTTCGTTTTCTTGTGTAGAACAAAGAGTTGTTCAGACATTGATCAATATCATTGATGAATATGGGATAAAAAATGAAGAGGGAATCATCGCAATAGACTTGAAATTTACGCACCAGGATGTTGCGAATATGGCAAATGCGAGCCGTGTTTCAGTCAGCAAAACGTTTGGCTTTTTGTACGACAATTTGATCATCAGTAGAACCCGGAACCATCTTATTATCAATGATATGAATGCTTTATATGATTTGATATATAAACAACCGTGATTGAAAATCATGGTTGTTTTACCTAATGTATAAACGAGAAGGTTTCATATGTTAGTATTATTGTCATGAAGATAAATCAAACAAATCATATCTCAAATGGTACGTTTCTATCAATTTTCTGCTATGCAATATTCTTTTTTATTTGAATAAAAAGGAGATTTTGTTTTTTTATATCCATTATGTGAAAAAAGACGCTTAATTTATGAATGTCATTGTATAATTAAACACACGTTTTTTGTATAGACTGGAATAATATTTAGTTCTAGACAAATGGTTTTGAGATCAATATCTATCAACAGATGCAATTATAAAATATATTTGGAGGACAGACATGATGGAAAATATTGGTACCCCGGGAAAATATGGATTAGAAAACTACGGCATTAAAAATGTTGGTAAAGTTTACTGGAATCCTATTTCAGCTGTACTGGTCGAAGAAGCTTTAAAAAGAAATGAAGGTGTTCTCTCTCCGGATGGCGCTTTAATTGTCAACACAGGTAAATATACCGGTCGTTCTCCAAATGACCGCTTTGTAGTTGATAATGGAACAGAAGAAGAGAAAAAAATTGACTGGGGTAAAGTCAATGTAAAGATTTCCCCGGAAAATTTTGATAAGCTTTATGCCAAAATGTTGGGCTATCTGCAAAACAGAGACGTGTTTGTGGCTGACCTTATGGCTGGCGCTGATCCTGTTTATCGCCTCCCCATCCGAATTATTTCCGAATTTGCATGGACGAACCTGTTTGCGAATAATATGTTTATTCGCCCTGCTTTGGAAGATCGTGTTGATCAGGTTCCCGGATTTACCGTCATTTGTGTTCCTGGTGTGGAAGGTATTCCAGAAACAGATGGGACGAATTCCGCTGCATTTATCGTTGTCAACTTCGCGAAGAAAATAGTTCTGATTGGTGGCTCACGTTATGGTGGCGAAGTGAAGAAATCAGTATTCTCTGTGATGAACTTCATCCTGCCGCTCAAAGGCGTCATGACCATGCACTGCTCAGCTAACCTTGGCAAAGACACTGGCGACACCGCACTGTTCTTTGGTCTGTCTGGCACTGGTAAAACCACCTTGTCTTCCGACCCGAACCGCCTGTTGATCGGTGATGATGAGCATGGCTGGAGCGATACCGGCATCTTCAACTTTGAAGGTGGCTGCTATGCGAAGATGATCAAATTGAACCATGAACACGAGCCTTTGATTTGGGATGCAGTTCATAATTTCGGCGCTGTGTTGGAAAACGTCGTTTATGATGAGACCACTCGCGAACTGGACTTCGACAGTGACGCCTTAACCGAAAATACCCGTGGCGCATATCCGATTTATTACATCGATGGTATTGTTGAAGATGGTATTGGGGTTCACCCGACTAATATTTTCATGCTCACTGCTGATGCCTTTGGCGTTCTTCCTCCTCTTTCGAAATTGGATAAGAACCAGGCTATGTATTACTTCATGTCCGGTTATACTTCCAAACTCGCCGGAACAGAACGTGGCATTACCGAACCTCAGCCTAACTTCTCGGCGTGCTTCGGCTCACCATTCCTGCCGCTCCATCCTTCTGTGTATGCTGACCTGCTTGGCGAGAGAATTGCAAAGCATAATTCAAAAGTCTGGTTAGTCAATACCGGTTGGTCCGGCGGTCCGTATGGCGTTGGCAGCCGCTTCAAACTGCCTTACACCCGCGCTTTCGTCACTGCAGCGCTGGATGGTTCTTTGAATGACGTTGAATTTGTGAAGGAACCGTTCTTTGGTCTCTCAATTCCCAAGAGCTGCCCGGGTGTTCCGGATGAAGTCTTGAATCCGCGCGAAACCTGGAAAGATAAGGCCGCCTATGATGAAGCAGCAAAGAAACTGGCTGCCTCATTTGTCGCTAACTTCAAAAAATACGAAGAAAAAACCGCGAAAGAGATTTGCGAAGCCGGCCCTAAAGCTTGATCAGAAACTGAATCAAATAACGTACGAAAAAGTGCTGCCATCTGGCAGCACTTTTATCTATACGAATAAGATAATGGATGTTGATTTTAAGTTAGTATCCTAACTCCTCATCGATCAGAAACACGTGCATATTTACATCCCGTGGCTTCTTATGCAAGATCACTTCCACACGGCAGTAGCGATCGGTAGTGGCACAGTCATAACACTTACCGGTCTCTTTGCAGGGAGTTTTATAGTTCTTCAATTTAGAAATCTTTGGCGCAACGACATCAAAAATCCGTTTTCTCGCTGATGATAAATCCGTGCAGATTTTATTTTTTCCCACCAGCAAATAGACATCTCTGGGACCATACAGCATCGCGGATACCCGATTCGATGCGCCGTCCATAAAGACCAGTTTCCCATCCATCGAAACAGAATTTGCTGTACAGATATAAATCACGGCATGACGAGCTTCTTCTCTTATTTCATACCATTGTTCTATGGGAGCGTTCCAGTGCCAGTGTACCTGATACCCTGCCTCGATCAGCTTTTCATACAATCCGCTATCCTGAATCGTCATTGAGCCCCCCATGCCAATCGATTCAGCGGGATTCAGTGTTTTCAATAAATAATCGATGGCATCAGATATCGTTTCGAAAAGATAAGGGGTGAATTCATTCTTTTTTAAAGCTTTTTCCAACGTTGGATAATCGATCATCTTTTTAATTCCTTTCCTCCTTTCCCGTTACGGTTACTACCTGATTTCGTGGAGACTGCAAATAAGATCTTCTGGAATGATTTTACGTTAAAAATCTGCTTTTTATCATCTTGAACGGATCCGGATTCATTTTATAATGTTCTTGATGATTCTATTTCAGTGAATACGGCGTAGTTCTTTGAGAAACACGAAATTTTAAGTGACAGGAAAAAACGAAAAATGACATTATCCTCAGAAGACTATTTAAAAATATTGAAATCAGAATTACTGCTGGCGTTGGGGTGCACAGAGCCTACCGCAATTGCGTTATGTGCTGCCAAAGCCAGGGAAATATTGGGTTGCGTTCCACAGACGATAGAAGTATTTTGCTCGGGTAACGTAATTAAGAATGCGTTTAGCGTAACTGTCCCAAATTCCAACGGGAAAAAGGGAATTGATATCGCAGCTGCTTTAGGAGCCTGCGGTGGTGATGCAAAACGCGGTTTGGAAGTACTGGAAACCGTTCAGACTAACCAGATTGAGGCAGCCCAGAAAATGGTCGATGATGGATTTGTGAGTGTTCAGTTGTCTGAAGGTGTTGATAATTTGTACATTCGCTGTCTGCTGAAAGCTCAGGACGAAAGCGCAGAGGCAATCATAGCCGGGCATCACACCCACTTCGTGTTGCTTAAGCGTAATGATTCGATCCTTTTCAGTGCAGAAACGTTTAACGAAGACAAGACTGATGAAGATGCGCTGGATTCCATAAAGTCACAGTTAAACGTCAAAGACATTTATGATTTTGCGCTGCGTTTTGATCCGGTTGAATTTCCTGAAATTAATCAAACGCTCGAACAACAAGTCAGCTACAACAGCCGCATTGCGGAGGAAGGCATCCAGGGCGCCTGGGGGCAGCAGGTTGGCCGCACCATCCTGAAAAACCCACAGCTGACGGATGCGGAAGAAATCACTGCCTACACTGCCTCAGGTTCAGACGCACGCATGAGCGGATGTGCCATGCCGGTTGTAATTGTCTCTGGCAGCGGCAATCAGGGAATGACTGTGTCCAATCCGATTATCAGGCTTGCCAAACAGCTGGGGAGCTCCGAAAAAAAGCGGAATCAGGCGCTGTTGTTCGCAAGTCTGGTTGCGATTCATGAAAAGTTTTACATTGGAGATTTGTCTGCCTATTGTGGGGCTATCACTGCCGGGGCAGCGGCAGCAGGGGGGATGGCATTCCTCAGAGGATTTTCACTTGACAAAATCGAACAGGCCATCCTGAATACACTTGCCGTTTCAAGCGGGATTATCTGTGACGGCGCGAAACCTTCCTGTGCTGCCAAGATTGCAATGGCTGTGAGCAATGCACAACTGGCGGTCAACATGGCACAAAATGAGCAGGTTTTTCAACCGGGCGATGGGATCATTGGCGCGGACCTTGAAGAAACGATTCGCAACATTGGACGGTTGGCAAGGCAGGGGATGGCGGAAACCGATCGTGTAATCCTCAAGATCATGTTGAATTCAGTATGAGATGTAACTGAATAAGTATAAATCTGATTGAACCGCATGTTTATTCAGATTATTTATGGTTTCCAGAGAATCTTGTATTAATAATCTATGCGAAATGCTAAGTCAGCGGATTAGAGATTTGCTGATATGGCTGTTCCCAGAACCAGGAACAAGGCCATTGGATAAGTCGTCGTGCCGGGTTTCCCTTTTATTCTAAAAAACAGCGCATAAATCCCGGCGAGAACCAATCCGAGTGCAACGCCTCGAAAACCGCTCACTACTCCGAAAAACCAACCGATCAAGCCGCAAACCATCAGATCACCAAAGCCAACAGCGGAACGTTTTTTGAATCTTTGAATCAATTTGTTTATCAGGAATATAGTTACGAATATCAGCAACAAACCAAGTACAGAATCCAGGTAATTCATCTTGAAATCGCTGAGAAAAAAACGGCTGAAGAAGGTAATGAAAACAAGTTCAAATGGGACGACCGATTTGAACAAATCTACATTCGCGATGACCAACAGCCCACCCCACCGCAGCAAGATTTCCCTGATCTCCAAAATATTATGAATGCCAATTAACGAATAAATAATATAGCTATACGAAATCGAAAGCAGGATTTTTTGGATGGTAACAGATTGTTCGGTTGAATCAGTACCTGATGGCTGATTGATCAGCCGTTTTCTGCGGCTCCACCGTATCAGGGAGTAGCATCCCAGAGCCATTCCCACAGTAAGGATTGCGAGAACCGGTCTTACAAAGAATTCAGGAATAAAAAATGAATTCATTACATCGAAAAGGGCTTATGAGAAAACACCGATTAAATCACTTGAACGTCTTTCACTATCTCCTAGTAATTACGCTTACTTCACTATGCTGCTATATACCTGATTTTCAACAGTATTTCATGTTGTCCGTAGGTTGCGATGTTTGTTAATGTATCGCTCTCTTACTAATAAACTTCACGAAATATGATGGTATACAGCTCAAGGATATACCATCAAACATAGGTTGCATTTTTATAAAACTCAATTGCCCTGTAGTCAGCAGTAATATCTCCAGCAGACAATCTTCTTTGAAGTGATATTCCCTCCAATGACCTACATCTGCTTAAAGCGACATAAGTCTGTCCTGGTAAAAATGCACCTCCGGTTCCTATATTTAATTTCACTGCGTCAAAGGTCATACCTTGGCTTTTATGGATCGTTATTGCCCATGCTAAACGAATCGGATATTGTGTAAATGCGCCAATTTCAATTTGCTCCAATGCTCGTAAATCACGATGATAGATATACTTATATTTTTTCCATGTTTCAGCTTTGATTTTATGTAAGGTAGACTCTTCTTTGCTCTTTATTTCAACTTCGATATATTCGTTACAAATGTCAGAAATTTTACCAATAGTTCCATTTACCCATCTGCTTGATGGATCGTTTTTCACAAACATTACCTGGGCACCTTTTTTTAATTTTAGGATATAGTCTGTTGGTAATTGTTTGTCAGGAAAATCTCCTTCGATTAACCCCTCAAATTCATATGTGGGTTCGTTTATCTCATTTAATTTTCTGCTATTTATCGATCCTGCGGCTTTATTTGTTGGGGTTAATGTAATAGGGTAATACCCTTCAATGTTTGAAATATCAGCCATATATCGATTATTTATCGTATCAAGTTGTTGTTTTGTATAAGACTGAATTCTAAACATTTCCAGCATTTCGATAAAACTCTTGTCTTTTTGCCGGAAAATGTGTTTCAATTCAACGACTTTAAGCGGCATATTCTGAAATACATGTGCGTCAAAAAACCATGGGCTTTTATAAACTTCGCTAAAATAAGCGGCTTCTTCTGTGGTTGATACAACAGGTGGCAATTGAAGAATATCACCTATATAAATCATTTGTACACCACCGAAAGGTAAGTCAGGATTTTTCCCATTATTGCGGAGTAGCTTGTCAATTCCGTCAACCAAATCAGCTCTAACCATTGAGATTTCGTCAATAATAATAGTTTCTAGCTCTTTATATACAGCATTATCTGAACGCTCTTCTACATCTTCATCGATAAGAATACGCGGTGGAAATCTGAAAAACTTATGAATCGTCATTCCCTTTACGTTCAAAGCTGCAACACCTGTCGGAGCGACAACAACTACTTGTTTATCGCTATGAGCAAGGAAAAGCCGAAGCAGTGTTGATTTTCCTGTTCCGGCAGAGCCTGTTATTAGAAACGATTCATTCGTATTTTCCATCCTCGCGAGGATTCCTTTGAATTCATCCGTAATTTCTACTCCGGCGATATCGTCTAAATAAAGTTCTTTTCGCCTCTGCTTCGCCTGCTCTTTTGCGGCTACACCATAAAGGGTTTGTCTTTGTGGCTCTGGTGGTTCAAAATCAGCAAAATTCGCACGATATGGTATTTCACGAGGAGTATCAGAAGGTTCTTTATCCGGCGGCACTTCAAGGGATTTCAAATCAATTACAGCAGAATCCCCTAACTTCTCTTTTACTAATTCATGCTTCTTACGGAATATTTCTTCTCTGGGTTCAAGTATCTCAGTAGATTCTCTTTGTAACTTTTGTTTGATAATTTCATTTTTTGCTGGCTCAACAGTGCATTTGTACTTATTTCTAATCTCCGCTGCTCTTTCATCTTCTTCCTTTTTTTCCCGAAGATATTCTAAGGTAGGAGAAAAGTCGATTTCTGATTTATATGTTGGTTGAGGTTTTTCAATTGTTTTTTTAGGCGGAGTATATGTTTTCTTAGAGCGTGGCTTGTAATATTTCTTTTCGTTGGATTTAGAAGATTCGTAAATAAAGTAGATTACTAACAACGCAACAATTATTATCGTAGTAGTATCCATAATATTCTCACCTCACCGCGCTCTGGAAGGCAACTGCCAAAATGACATATTTATAAGATTTTATCCCCTCCGTCTCCGTTTGTCCATTTGGTTGGTTCTCAATAAAGCAATTCCTGAATGCATGGAAACCGTCTTGACGAAGTCTCCTGATCGCGACGGATAATTTCAGCCGTTTTGAACCTTCTTTTCTTTAAATTGAAAGGTTCAAGTGTGCTTTTTTCTCATAATTTAAAAGATTGGGAAATCTTTTAGTGGCGAGAGTGAGATTTGAACTCACGACCAAGGGCTTATGAGTCCCCTGCTCTACCACTGAGCTACCTCGCCTAAAACGAACGTCATTCTACTATGATTTAGAGGAGATGTCAAATTAAAGAAACATAGTCATTAAAAAAACCGGATTGTCACAATTTTTTTTGCATCCTTGACAAGTTGAGGTTTCCGAATAAGATTAGAGAAAATAAATAAATAAATAAACCTGTGACGAAAAGTAGTAATCAGCGTAAAACCGCTTTCCAGAGAGTCTCCGGCGCTGTGAAGGAGGCAGGCGGCAGCAGATGAATGGATTTCTGAGGGCAGAACGAACGGCGAAAGCCAAGTAGTCACTGACGGGAAATACCTACCCGTTACAAAAGGTACATGCATGATGGTGCATGAAGCGAGTGGATGCATTTGCATCAAGTAGGGTGGTATCGCAGGAGTCGAACTCTTGTCCCTTCGAGGACAGGGGTTTTTTGTTTATTAGGGCATATGACTTCTAAAATCGGTCTTGGCAAGACCTGCCATCACACCCGGAATAATAATTTTGGAGGATTATCATGAAAAGCTTTAATAAACTGTTTGTAGTCTTCGTTGTTATTGTTCTGGCAATCACAGCTGTTGCCGCCACTCCGGTTTCCGCTCAGGAAAATGTCAAGATCGGAATTCTGCAATTCGCCACCCATGCGAGTTTGCATAACTGTTACGTTGGAATTCTGGAAGGGTTGAAGAACGCCGGCTTTGAGGATGGAAAAAACGCCACCATTGAGTACGTGGATGGTCAGGGTGAAATCGAAACCAACAACCTGGCTGCCAGCAATTTTGTAACCAAAGGGTATGACATCATCATTGCGATTGCCACGCCTGCTGCGACAGCCTCCTATGCTGCTGCTAAAGACGCTGGAATCCCTGTGGTATTCTCCGCCGTATCTGATCCGGTAGCTGCCGGTCTGGTGAAATCACTCGAGAAGCCCGAATCCGGTGCTACCGGTACCAGTGATAACCTCAACTTTGAAGGACAGCTGACGATGATCCGTGCCTTTTTACCGGAAGCAAAGAAAATCGGCGTGCTTTACACCATGAGTGAAGCCAATTCAATCGCCCAGCTGGCGACCCTGACAGAAGTTGCCAAAGAGCATGACTTTGAAATCGTTTCGATTGGCATCACGGACAGCTCCGAAGTTGCGATGGGCGCTGCTCAGCTGGTAGCAGAAGGTGTTGACGCCCTCAACAACCTCACCGACAATAATGTGGTCAACAACTTCTCTGTGGTGATAAGCGCCATGGACCCTGCCGGAATCCCGGCTTTTGGCTCGGAAGAAGAACAGGTTGCCCGTTATGGTTGTGTGGCATCAGAAACACTGGACTATGTTGCGCTTGGTGTTACAACCGGTGAAATCGCAGCCAGAGTGCTGAAAGGCGAAGATATCAATACCATCCCGGTTGCAGTGGTTACCGATTCAAAACCGGTTTATTCCTCAGAGAATATGAAAAAATTCAATCTCGTCCTGCCGGAAGCATACATTGATGCTCTCGATGTCAGTGCGGTTGAGAAATAGATCATCTTTGGAAATTGAAAACCCAACGAAACCCAAACCGGGTTTCGTTGGGAAACATGGATTTGCAGTACAAGATTAGAAGAAAGTGTGCGTGGGTATATGGATATCTTTTTGGGATTGGCCGGAACAGTTTTAAGAGAGGGTTTCATTTATTCCCTGATGGCGATGGGTGTGTTTATCACCTACAAAATTCTGGACTTCCCGGACCTGTCTGTTGATGGAACTTTTCCCCTGGGAGCCTGCATATCCGCTGCATTGATCACGTTCGGTGTTAACCCATGGATTACGCTGATTCTGGCATTTCTGGGTGGGGGTATTGCCGGATTTGTGACCGGATTTCTGCATGTCAAGTTTCGCATCACCAACCTGCTTTCCGGTATTCTGATTATGACCGCGCTCTGGTCAGTTAATTTGATCATCACCGGTGGCAAGGCTGTTTTCCAGTTCTTCAATAAGCCTACCATCTTTAACTCCGGTCCTATTATGTTGCTGCCCGAAAGTATGGCTCAATACCGGAAACTGGTTCTGGTCTTTATCCTGGCGATTCTGCTGAAGTTGGCACTCGATTGGTTCCTGAAGACCCGCGCTGGGCTTTTGCTGCGCGCAGGAGGCGATAACAATCAATTTGTGTCCAGTTTGGGACGAGACCCGGGGTTAGTGAAGATAGTTGGCCTGACGATCGGAAACGGCTGTACAGCGCTCTCTGGCAGCGTTCTGGCACAGATGAGCGAACACGCGGACATCAACTCAGGAAAAGGGATGGTGGTGATGGGGCTGGCTGCGGTTATTATTGGCACAAGCCTTTTCCAGCGCTTTCCGTTCATCAAGGGAACAACAATGGCGATATTTGGGGCGATCATCTATAAAATGGGGCTGCAGATTGCTTTATCGCTTGGACTTCCACCGTCATATCTCAAATTGTTGATGGCAGTTCTCCTGACGTTAGCGTTGGTTACACGTGAGATTAGAACGAAAGCAGGGAAAAATGAATACGCTTATTGATGTTGAAGAAATGATCTCATTGGAGCACATCGATAAACGCTTCAATCCACAGACCGTCAATGAAACTGTCTTATTTGAAGATTTTAATTTTTCAATTTACAAAGGTGAATTTGTCTCGATTGTCGGTTCCAACGGCAGCGGAAAAACAACCCTTTTGAATCTGATATGTGGCACGATTATGCCTGACAGCGGCAAAGTGATCCTGGATGGAGAGGATATTTCCACTATGCCCGAATATCGCAGGTCGCAGCGGATTGGACGTGTTTTTCAGGATCCCGCCAAAGGAACCTGCCCATCGCTCAGTATTCTGGAAAATTTATCGCTGGCAGATTGCAAAAACCAGTCCTATAACCTGGAAAAAGCAGTCAATAAAACCCGCATTGATTTCTATCGAACTTCGTTGGAAAAGCTCCATCTCGGCTTGGAAGATAAACTGCATATGCCAGTCGGTTTATTGTCTGGCGGACAACGACAGGCGCTGGCAATGCTGATTGCGACCATGACGCCGATAGACCTGCTGGTGTTGGATGAACATACCGCAGCATTGGACCCGAAATCGTCGGAAGTTATTATGGATTTGACTGAAAAGGTCATCAGCGAAAAAGGTCTGACCACAGTGATGGTCACTCATAACCTTCGCTATGCGGTTAACTATGGGACGCGTCTGGTCATGATGCATCAGGGGCGGACGGTGATCGATGCATCGGAAGAATTGAAAAATCAATACAAGATCGAAGACCTGTTGAAAGTCTTTAACTCAATCTCAATTGAGTGCGGGAACTGACGGTTTCTCTTCCTTACAAATAACTCATTATTGACTGAAACTGCCCGGCTCCGATGATCACATGATCGAGGAGCCGGATTTCGAATATTTCACCGGCTTCACGCACTCTTCTGGTAACTTCGATATCCGCCGGACTGGGCTTTGAATCTCCGCTGGGATGGTTATGTACCAGCAGGATGGCGGCGGCGTTGCGCTGGATCGGCTCCCGAAAAATTTCCGCAATCCGAACTGAGGATGTGTTTAATGAGCCTTTATAGAGCTTGTTAGTCTTGATGACCCGATGCTTGGTGTCCAGGTTGATCACCCACAATTCTTCATGGTCTAATGCGGACATTTGGTAACGACAAAAATGGAAGACATCCTCAGGCGAAGAGATCAGGATATTTTCGGAATCCTGCTGAAGCATGCTGATCCGGTTGCCCAGTTCAATTGCTGCCAGGATTTGAGCGGCTTTGGCTTCACCAATGCCTTTTTCATTTTTCAATTGGTCAAAGGTCGCTTTTCGTAAGCCATTTAAGCCGTCATATTTAATCAGCAGATGGTTTGCCAGGTCTATTGCATTATTACCGGCAATGCCAACCCGCAGCAAAATGGCAATCAATTCAGCGTTCAATAAAGCCCCGGCCCCGGCGTGCATCAACCGTTCGCGTGGCCGTTCGTTTGATTCCATATCACGGATTCTGTATCGGATCGGTTCCTGATCATTGTTTTGACAGCTCATGGAATTCCTTCCTTGTTGGGCATGATTCTCGGGGCAGGAATGCTGCAAAATCAAGAAAAATACTGCTCGCAAAAAAATTATATCAAACCGTTTCAGATTCTCAGCGAATTGAAAAGAGCGCTCAAATTGAGGCCCTATCCATGCTATAATTTCTCTTCTAGGATACAAAATGAACCTTGACCCGCAGCAAATTTCCAACCTCTCCATGATCGGAATCGCACTCATTGCTGCTTTCTTCGCAGCACTCTGGCTCGGACTCCTTTTTTGGGTTATCCGTGACATCCGCTTGCGTTCCCGTGATCCATTTCTGATGATTCTGTCAGCGCTGCTGGTAATCATATTGCCAATGGTTGGCGTGATCATTTACCTGATCATCCGCCCTGGTAAAACGATCGAAGATCGATATCAGGCAGCGTTGGAAGAAGAAGCTCTGTTACAGGAGATTGAGAAACAACCGAAATGTCCGGGATGTGGAAGATCTGTGGATGCAAAATGGATTCTATGTCCAGCTTGTCATACACGACTCAACAAACTTTGCATTTCCTGTGGAGAAGTGATCGAAATCCCCTGGAATCTCTGCCCATATTGCGGGGTGCCTCAGCAAAAGGTATATAAGGAGCAAAATGATTAAAAAATCCCGAGGTGATCGATAATTTCATGAAGATTTACGCGATGATTAATCAAAAAGGGGGCGTTGGCAAGACCACAACAGCCATTAACCTGGGAGCGGCGTTGGCCGCACAGGGGAAAAAAGTGCTGGTGGTTGATATTGACCCCCAGGCAAATGCAACTTCCTCGCTCGGATTTTCAAAATATGAGATCAACCAGGGAGTTTACCAGGTGATGATTGGTGGCGTGAAAGCATCACAGGCCGTTCAGACTCTTCCTGAATTTTCGCTCTCCATCTTGCCATCCTCGCCTGAACTCTCTGGTGCTGAAATTGAGCTGATTGATGTGGATCAGCGTGAGACCGTGCTGAAAGAGGCGCTTGAAGAGGTTTCGCAATCGTATGACTACATTCTGATTGATTGCCCCCCTTCGCTCAGCCTGCTCACTATTAATGCGTTAGTCGCTGCGAAGGATGGCGTGATCATCCCTGTTCAATGTGAATATCTGGCATTGGAAGGGCTCGGGCAGTTGATTTCCACCATCGCCCGCGTGCAGAAATCTTTTCCCGGCGTACAGATTCGCGGCGTGTTGCTGACCATGTATGATGGCAGAACACGGCTGGCTGGTGATGTTGTTAACGAAGTCCGTAAATATTGTCCGGACAAGGTGTTTGAGGTGATCATTCCGCGCAGCGTTCGTCTGGCAGAAGCTCCTTCTTACGGCCAGCCAATCAATGTTTACTCAAGGGAAAGTAATGCTGCCAAAGCCTACGAAATGTTGGCAGACGAAATTATCAAACAGGATACCGGACAAACCGAATCATTGAAGGAGATTAACTATGGTCGCACAGCGTAGAGTCGGATTAGGCAGAGGATTGGATGCGTTGCTGCCGGTATCTGAGCCGGCAAATGAGAGCGATCAGGTATTGATGATAGAGGTGTCAGCGATTCACTCCAACCCTTACCAACCGCGCAAGGAATTTGCTGAAGAGGAACTGGCAGAGCTGGCTGATTCAATCCGCGAGCATGGCATTATCCAGCCCCTGATCGTTGTCAAAGGGGATAACGATCAATATACGTTGGTTGCAGGGGAAAGACGGCTGCGGGCTGCCACACTGGTCGGGTTGAAACAGGTTCCGGCTGTCTTGCGTACCGGAAGCGATCAGGATCTGCTTGAAATTGCATTGATCGAAAATATTCAACGGGAGAACCTCTCGCCGTTGGAAACAGCACAGGCTTATCGCCGCCTTGAGGATAGTTTCAAACTTACCCATGAGGAAATTGCCCGGCGGGTTGGTAAAAAAAGAGTCTCAGTCACTAACTCAATTCGGCTGCTCAAACTGAGCAAACCGGTCCAGGATGCGCTGGCTTCGAAACAAATCAGCGAAGGACACGCACGCGCTTTGGTTTCGTTGAATTCCGAACTGCTACAGGAATCTGCCCTGAGAAAAATTCTTACCTCCAATTTGAACGTCCGCCAGACAGAAGAGCTGGTTCGGAAGTTGAACGGTGAAAAGAACAAGGGTGCAAAGACCCGCAGTGCGAAAACACCTGAACTGATTTCCATTGAGGAACAGTTGATGCATTCGATCGGAACAAAAGTCACGATCCATCCCGGAAAAACCGGCGGGACGATCCATGTTCACTATTATTCCGACGAAGACCTGGACAATCTGATCCACAGGTTCTCTGCAAAATAATTTGACTAAATTTCATATCGAACGTCTCCTCCCCAAAACCCTTCCAAGACTGCAGGAGCTGTTGGTACGCGGATATTTTGTGCATCGTCATAACGACTGGCTTAATCCTGAAGATATTCTTGAGGAAGGGTATGTGTTTGTTCTCAATGATGGGCAAAAGACGGTTTCGGTTATCGGTTTGTCTAAACCTGCTCACCAGTTGTCCTGGCTTCATTTCCTGGTAATGCTAAACAGATCCTGCTCGCTTGCGGAAGTTTGGAAATCGTTTTTCAAAGATCTTCAAATTCAGCGAATCTTTTCCGGTGTGAGGATCTTTTTTATTCCAGATGAAGTACTGATCGGTTTGCTTAATCCTCATTTGACATTCAGGCATGAAGGCGAAGTGATTTTTATGCAAACTACCGGCACACCGCTCCTGAAACAAAACTGTGAATCAAGATTGGAAATCGTATCTGCACCGACTTCAGAAGAGATAAGCTTCTTTTTAGAATCATCCTTCCCTCCATTGTGGCGTTTATCTATACGAAATATCGAGCGTTCCCTCGAAGTATCTGACGATAAGCTGTTCTTTGAAAAGGAAGGAAAACTGGTTGGATACCTGTTGAGCAATCGGGATGAAGGCTCAGTCAATATTTCCAGGCTGGCTGTTGCATCAGACCATTGGCAGAAAGGGATCGGGACGGAAATGCTCAGTATTTTCTTTGAATCATTTCCTGCTGGTCACCATCAAAACTTCACCGTGAATACCTATAGAGCCAACCATGCCGCCATCGCACTCTACCGAAAATTTGGCTTTAGGTTGTACGATAGAAGGCTGCCGGTTTATTCCTTTTTCATGCGATCAGACATTTACTAAAACTTCGCTAGTAACCACACCAGGAACGGGGTCAGGATTAGAGCCGGAATCGAGCTTGATACACGGATCTTTTTGATCTCAAGCAGTGAAGAGACCGCAATAGCCCCTAAAAGCACACCGCCTGCCGCAGTCATTTCTGTGATCATTGGCTCAGTCATTATCCGTTGTGCCTGTTCTGCCAGTAGGGAGATGCCACCCTGATAGAAAAGGATCGGGATCGATGAAAAAGCTACGCCAATTCCCAGAGTGGATGCAAACACAATCGACATGATACCGTCCAGAATCGATTTGATGATCAAAAGCTGGGAATCCCCAGATAGTCCATCCTGAATCGACCCGAGAATTCCGATCGGCCCGATCAGGAACAGCAAAGTGGCAGTAATAAAGCCGGATATAAATTTTTCCTTGTCACCGCTGCGTTCTTCTCCCAGAATCTTTTTCGATTGGAGCTGCAAAAAACCGCCTAACTTTTCCAGACCCTCTTCAATTTTCAGCAATTCACCAATCAATATCCCCACTACCAGCCCAATCAGACAAACAATACTGTCCTGTGTTTTCAGGAACATGCTGATCCCAAGCATCAGCGTGAACAGCCCCATAATGGATTGCAGCGTTTTTCGCAACTGTACGTTGAATTTTGTACCAAAAAGAATTCCGATGATGGTTCCAGCAATAATTGCGACGACATTTATGATTGTTCCGGTCATAGCGCCTTCTTAGTTAAGTAGTCTGTTTCAGGTTACTTCTTGGGTATAGCTGTTGCGTTTTCGGATATGCCAGGCCTGGAAATCAAATACCAGGATTCTACTGTTTGAAAACGATCCGAACTGGTGTAAAGCGGCCCGACACTGATCCCTTTGATTTTGGAGTTGATTGCAAAGTTATAAACTGGTGTAAATAATGGCAGCGATGGCATTTCATCTGCAAACAAAACCTGGAAATTACGGTATAGCCGTTCCCGCTCATCAAGGTCGGTTTCAACACGGGCAGTTTCCAGATACTGGCTGATAATACGGTTATTCCATTGAGAATAATTCTGCCCGCTGGAAATCTGTGTTTGATCCCAGAACGGATAAGGATCAGGATCGGGAATCCGTGAAAGGTTCAAGTCGATCAAGGCAGCTTCATAATTGCGTTCAGCCAGCCTCACGTTGATCAGTTCATCCGGACTTACCGCCTCCAAGTTGACGAGCACGTTTACTGCTGCAAGATTCTGTTGTACCGCCTCAGCAACGCTGCGATGCACATCATCATCCGGATAAAGCATCGTAAAGTTCAATGTTTTTCCATCTTTTGAACGCACCTGATCCTGTTCATTAGCCAGCACGTAACCAGCTGATTTTAAAATCTCGATCGATTTGTAGGAATCAAATTCGATCTTGGGTATCCCGTCATAATATGCCCAGTTCCCTGGCAGAATCGGACCATGAGCGATAATTGCCTGCCCTTTGAACAGATCATTTACGATGCTGGTGCGATTGATCCCGGCCAGCAATGCCTTACGGATATCGGCATTCTTGAAGAAATCGACATTGTCATTGGCATTGTTCAACAGGATCATGGTGATGATTGGTAACCGGGCGGTATATAACGATAAATTCTCTTGAGCCAGCACCGAATACAGGATATCAGAGCCAACGTAGCTGATGCCGTCAACCAGACCCTGTTCATAGGCCTGATAGGCACGGGTGGAATCAGGGTAAAACCGGATTTGTATTTCTTCCAGAAATGCGTTCTCACGGTAAAACTCACCATTTCTGACCAGGTCAATTCCGGTAATATTGCTGCCTTCAAGCTTTAAAGTACCCAGTTTATATGGTCCACTGCCAACAGGTTGGATGTTAACTTTTGAATTTACCATCTCCTGGAATGACATATTCGCCCAAATATGTTTGGGAAGGATACCTATGTTCAGGTAGCTGATGAAAGGCGCGTATGCGTCCGGTAATTCGAACTGTACTGTCTTGGGATCGATTGGGCGGATGGTAATACCAGCCCAGAAGGTTAACAGATCCTCGGGCAAATAACCGCTTGCCTGTTTGATCATTTCATATGTGAATACAACATCGTCAGAGGTCACCGGCTGACCATCGTGCCAGCGCGCATCTGGGTTGATTGCAAAATTGTAGATCTTGCCATCCATCGAGATGCCCCACTCGCGTGCTAAATCCGCTTGTGGAAGTCCGCGATTGTCAAAGCGGACCAAACCGCTGTATATCAGGCGGCAGATGTCCTGATCAGTATTATTGTAGTAGGAAAGCAGAGGGTTTAACCGCTGCATGGTTCCAACAGTTCCTTCAATATAGGTTCCACCGGAGGTGGGCTGGGATTCAAAGATTTGGATCGGGCCTGTGGTTGTGTCACTCAATAACAGGATGCCGACTACCAGACCGGTGATGAAGATGATGATCAATTGCCATCGAATTTTTTTCATAGTTATTGTCTCACGCGTTCAGCGCCCGGATCAAAATATAACATATTTTCGGATTGAACACAAAAAGCCCCCGAACGGGAGGCTTTTTTGTACCGTTATGAGTAGAGCTCAATTAAAGATGATGATTGAAGCTAAAACCAACAGGATCAATAAAGCGCTGAAGCCGATTGTCAGGTAAAACAGGACTTTTTCAATTCCACGGCGTGCGGAGAAGACCGCGCCGGGATCACTACCACCGGCAATGCTGCCCAGCCCCGTTCCACGATTCTGAAGCAGGACACAAATGATGGTGGCAATCGAAGTTATAATAAGCGCTATATCGAAGAAAGTTTTCATGCATATCCTCCAAAAAAGTTCAAGACTGAATTATACCGTAAAAAATAAAAACGAACGGGTTTGGTAATGGAAGAAATTGTACTTAATCTTCATGTCCATTCCACCTATTCCGATGGCAGCGGGAACTTCCATGAAATCGCTCAAGCTGCACTCAGTGCCGAACTGGACGCCGTAATCGTCACCGATCACAATCTGCTGTTGAAAGGTAAGGATGCCTTTTACTATCGCAACGGCAAACAGATGCTGTTATTGGTGGGTGAAGAGGTGCATGACATGCAGGGGAGCCCCGGTAATCATCTGCTGATATTAAACTATCCCAAGGAAATCGCTCATCTTGCTTCAAACATGCAACTGCTCATTAATGAAGCCAATCATCAAAATGCTATTACGATTCTGGCACATCCTTATGAATCCGAAATGAAGGCTTTTAATGTCAGGGCATTTGGGTGGGATCAATGGGAGGTGAAAGGGTTCACTGGGATTGAGATTTTCAATCAGATGAGCGAGTTTAAGAATCGTTCGCGAAATCTATTTGCGCTGCTGCTCAATGCGCTTTTCCCCAAACGTTTTCTGACGGAAGCCAACCCAAAGGCACTGGCGAAATGGGATGAGTTGCTTAACGCCGGTCATCGGGTTTTTGCCTTTACTGGCTCGGATGCGCACCAATCCAGATTCAAATTTGGTCCGATCAAGTTAACTCTTTTCCCTTATTTGACTCATTTTAGCGCGCTGAATACCCATGCATATCTACCTCAGCCTTTGACAGGAGACCTGGAACAGGATCGCTCGCTGATATATACCGCGCTGAAAAAGGGGAAATTCCATATCGGACTTGACTGGGTTTATCCGACAAAGGGGTTCGAATTTAAAGCTGATTATGAAGGTGGCAGCGCGTATTCTGGTGATCAGTTGATTATGAACCAAAGTGCAACCATAAAAATATACCTGCCTGTGCAGGCGATTGTGCATTTGCTTCGAAATGGAGAGGTGATCGGAAAGTGGGATCGTCGTGTGTCGATTGCACATACGATCACAACAGCGGGAGTGTACCGAGTGGAATGTTATTTCCCGGTTCAAGGGTCCTTAACTGGATGGATTTATTCAAACCCGATCTTCGTATATAAAGGGAAAAATGATGGTCAATAATGTGGTTCGGTTTTTGAATGCCAAAAAGGTACGATACAAACTGCTGGAATCCCCACCGGTTCATCGTAGCGCTGTTGATACTGCAAAGCTGTTTAATTTGGATCCGGATTCCGTATTTAAGACGATTGTGATGAAGAAAAACACACCCGGGAAACCAATCCTTTGCATTGTGCCTGGGAGCTATACCGCTGATGAGAAAAAAGTTGCTGCCCTGCTGAAAGAGAAAAAAGTGAGTGTGGTTACCCAAAATGAAGCGGAAAGGCGCACTAAAGCGGAAGCGGGCGGTATCTCGCCATTGGCGCTGATTAACCATGGATTTACCATGTTGCTAGATGAAAGCGCGGAATTGTATCCTGAGATTGCCATCTCAGGTGGGCAACGCGGTATGACAATCTTGATCGCGCCTCATGACCTGATCCAGCTGACTTCACCGATTATCGCTGACATTGCGCGTAGAACTGATGAATAAGCACAACAAGCCTGTCTTTGTGCCCGTTGGTATCGTCCTTGTAGCGCTGTTTGCGATCTGGCTGTGGTTCGTCCCCAAAGGATATTTTGGAATTACTTCCGCAGTTGGTTACACGTTTTGCCATCAGGACCCTGCCCGCAGCCCGCATGCTTTTGGGCACACACTGGCACTATGTTATCGCTGTATGGGGTTATTTACCGGCATTTTTATTGGAGCTCTCTGGCAACTGGGTGAGCGCAGACATGCCAGATTCAATTCTGCACCTTTCTTGACATTCGCTTTTCCAGCGCTGTTTTTCTATGCTTTTGACGGGCTCAATGCATCATTTCTACCGAAGCTGCTTTCGGTGGAGCCGCTCTATCAGGATCAACCATGGATTCGGATGCTGAGTGGCTTGTTACTGGGAAACGCAGTCGCATTGCTGGTCATCCCGTTGTTCAATCGTGTTTTTTATCAGGACTTCGTCCATGCTGCACCAGTACAGGGAATCCTGAGAAAAACAGGGATAGCCGTTTTTGATGCATTGCTGTTGTTTGTGTTCCTGAGAGAAATGGACGTGGGAATGGTTCTCGTAAACACAGTTGCGATACTTACCGCGATCGGAATAGTAACGTTGCTCTATTCCATTTTTTCAACCGTTATTTTGAAACATAACAACCTGTTTCATACACTTCGAGAGGGTTGGCAGGTGTTCCTTTTAGGCGGATTGATCACCATGATGCAGATCGGCGGAATCACCTGGTTGCGTTATGCTGTAACAGGTACCTGGGGATGGCCATTTACAGGAATAGGAGCACCAGATCTGTTTTTTGATAGCATAGGGTTTTAATCTCACCCACAGTCAGCTGATTCGGATGTTGCAGTGTGAACATGCTGGTCGGATTAACCTTAAGTCTGATGTCGTATGAATTCCCTTTGAAAAAACTGGCATCCACCCGAGCGGGAAGACATACATCTCCCTCACACAGTTCACCAATCGTACCATTTCTGAACAATACATGAACCGTTTGCCCGGGAGTCAGAGGATATTTCGGTTCAAAGACAATCGTTTTCTCTTCCGAAGCCAGTTCCAACTTGACCTCGGTTTCACTGACAGCTTTACCACTCAATATGTTGTTCATCCCCATGAAGCGGGCGATCCAAACCGAATTTGGTTGGTTGTAGATCTTCTCTGGTGAATCGTTTTGTAGAATCTGTCCATTGTGCAGGATTGCAATTCTGTCACCAATCGTAAGCGCCTCGTTATGGTCGTGGGTGACGTAAATCGCCGGTGTTCCATTCTTCCCCAGCACTTCCTTTAACTCCTGTAACAGCTCTACGCGCAACGAATGATCCAATGCACCCAGTGGTTCATCCAGCATCAGCAAATGTGGCTTTGGTGCCAGCGCACGTGCCAGCGCCACACGTTGCTGTTCACCGCCGGAGAGTTCAGTCACCTTACGAAAGGCGAACGCTTTCATTCCGATCTGTTCCAATGCCTGGGTTACAGCTGTATCAATTTCAGATTTGGCGACTTTCTTCATCTTGAGGCCAAATGCGATATTGTCGTAAACGTTCAGATGAGGAAATAAGGAGTAATCCTGAAACATCAAACCGAAATTTCGTTCATTGGGCGGAACATTCGCGAGATTTCTGCCATTCCAGAGCACTTCTCCCTGAAGCGGCTTTTCCAGTCCCGCCACAATGCGCAAGAGGGTGCTCTTTCCGCTACCGCTTTCTCCCAACAGACACACCACTTCCTGTCTGGTCAGATTGAAATTGAGATTTTCCAGCAGCATCTTCTGGTCATAAGAGTAGGCGATATTCAATAATTGAAGCATGTAAAGCATTCCTTCGGGCAGATCTCAGCCCAGATTTTGATCTGGATCTCTTTCGAAAGCCAGTACTCCGACGACACAAAAAACCATCAGGATGGTTGACATCGCCATAGCCTGTCCGTAATTGGCTCCTCCCGGTTGTCCGAGAAAGCGGAAAATAGCAATTGGTATGGTTGGCCGCTCCGGCAGCGACAGAAATGAAGTAGCGCCAAACTCTCCCAATGAAATTGTAAAAGCAAAAATACCTGCATTGAGAATCCCACGCCGGATCAAAGGAATATCTATTTTTCTGAAAACCGTCAGCGGGGTTGCACCCAGAATTGTGGCAGCCTGGCGAAGCGAATTTGGTATTCCCTCCAATAAAGGCCGGATTGATCGGATGCCAAAGGGCAGCCCAATTAAGCTATGCGCAATCGGAACCAGTGCCGGGTTTTTAATGTTTGAGCTGAAGAAAAGCAAATAGCCCAGTCCCAGCGTTACCGCCGAAGTCCCCAAAGGAAACATGAATAAAGAGGTGACCGTGCGCGTCCAACGATAGCGATTTTCAGCAATCGTGATTAACAGGCTCAGCGTTATCACGATCAGAGCAGCGATGATACCAGTAGAAATCGAATTCCAGATGGCTTTAATCGGAGGTACGTAGAAAAAGGAATTCCGTGCATTGACAAAAAGTAATTGATAATATTCTAAGGTTAAGTGGAATCCGGCTGGAGCAGAACCCTGCGGAGGTGTTGTCGAGAGGATCGACCTCAAGAATAACGCAAGTAAAGGAGTTGTCAGAAAGAGCGTATTGAAAATAAGAACTATGCGAACTGCCCAGCGATCAAAATCTGTAGTAGCAGCTTTAAAATTATCCATATTAATTTTTTGGGATTGTGTTTGTGTGATTTTGCGACTTATTGCGCTCTCCATTAATGTAATCACAACGGTAAATATCATCTGAATGATCGATAAAATGCCTGCCAATGGCAGATTGAAGACAGTCAATGCCTGATAAGAGATTTCAACTTCAATGGTGCGGAAACGAATTCCACCCAGCAACAATACAACACCATAACTGGTGAAATCAAATAGAAATGTCACCAATGCTGCCGAAAGGATTGAGGGGGTCAACATTGGTAAAACGATCTCTTTCCAGACAGTAAACCGCGAAGCTCCCAACGTCATCGCGACGTCTTCCATCTTTCGGTCGATTGCAGCCCAGGCATTGCCGACGATTCGTATCACCACGGAGATATTATAGAAAACATGCGCGATCAGGATGATCCAGATGGTGTTCATCAATTCGATCTGCGGACGACCTGAACTGGCAGGCGGTAACAGTGAATTGAGCAATCCACGTGGGCCAATCAGCGCATTAAACGCAGCTGCGGTCACAACCGAAGGCAAGATAAAAGGAACGGTAAACAGTGACTTGAAGAAACTTTTTCCGCGAAAAGTAAAGCGTGAGAAGATCCAGGCAGCGGGTAATCCCAAAATCACAGTAATAACTGTCGATAAAAAAGCCTGCCATAGCGTGAACCACACCACCTTGGTAACGGATTTGCCGGCAAGCACATCCAGTGAGCTGAAGTCAGTAAAAACCCGTTTCAGTACCGAAGTCAATGGAAAAAAATAAAAGAAAAATATGAAGATCAATGGAAGAATCAGCAGCATGAAGCCAATTGTCAGCGCCTTAAGGTTTATTTTTGATGTAGTTCTCTCCATTTGTTTTTTATTTCCTGAATTAAAGTTTACCCGTTTTATTGTTTCGCCGATGGAATGGTGGAATAGCCCGTGCATTTGACGAATCAGGGGATTGTTGATTATAAATGGATTAATGGTTACAAAACGCACGTATCTACTCATAGTCACGTTGTTGCTGATTCTCACAGCAATGGTTACAGGCTGTGATTCAAACCGAAATCAATTGATTCGTGGTTTCTTCTATACACAAACGCCAATTCCTCCAACCGCTACGCCTACTCTTGTGCCTACCCAGACGCCTACTCCCATGCCAACGCCGCCCCCAGAGTATCGCATCACCCGGGGGGAGTATTTGTTGCAGATTGGTGATTATGATCAATCCGCACATGTTTTCAACGCCACTTTGGATGAGAATCCCGCTGAACCAATCCGTGCCGCAGCCATTCATGGGCTGGCATTAATTGACTATAAAAAGCAGGATTATGAAAGCTGCCAGAATCGATTAATCGATGGGTTGAATGAAATTTCTGCTGACGAATCGCGGATGGAACTGTGGTTCCTGATGGCTGATTGCACACGGGAATTAGGCCTGGCAGAGGAAGAAATCAATGCGCTTACCGAATATATGAAGCTGAACCCCAACACTCAGTTGAAGGATGAAATCTATGAACGCATCGGTGATGCATCCTACAAAATCGGCTCCTATGAAACAGCCCGCGACGCATACCTTGAAGTCACCAATGAGAAATCTGTCAATGCTGTCTCGTCGGTGTGGATGAAAATTGCCGACAGCTACATTGGATTGAAGGATCAAACCAGTGCGATTCAAACCTGGCTCACAGTCTATGAGCAGACAACAGATAATGCCCAGAAGGCGCGTGTTGACTACCTGCTCGCTCAAACCTACCTTGATCTGGATTCACCCGATCAGGCTTATGCGCGCTTCCAGGACGCTGTCAATAATTATCCGCAGAGTTACGACAGCTACGCTTCGTTGTTGGCTTTGATCAATGCTGCGCAACCGGTGAACGAATACCAGCGTGGGCTGATCAATTATTATCGTGGTCAATACGCGCTGGCGTCTGAAGCTTTCTACCGTTTGATGGATAACGATCCACTGCATGATGGCAGCGCGTGGTATTTTATTGGTGTCTGCGATATGTATCTGGCAAATTATGAAAAGGCAATTGAGTCTTTTAATAACCTGATCAATAGATTTCCTGAAAACCAGTATTATGCTGATGCCTGGGACGAAAAATCGTACATCTCCTGGTATTACCTCGGAAATTTCGGCACGGGTGCACAGACACTGCTCGATTATGTCAAAAAGCACCCTGATCAACCTTCAGCGCCAAAATTCTTATACATGGCTGGGAGAATTCTGGAACGAGGTGATCGTCTTACTGATGCTGCCAACCAGTGGGAGCGGTTAATCGATGAATATCCGCTGTATGAGCAAAGCCAGGAAGCCTTATTCCAGGCTGCGCTTGCGCGCTATCGGGCAAAAAGTTATGACTCTGCACTGGCTTCATTCAACCGTCTGTTGCTGGTCAGCTCAATCCCGGGAGATATTGCGCGTGCTCACTACTGGATTGCAAAAGTTTATGAAAAACTGGGCAGCAATGCTGATGCGCAGAAGAATTATCAATTGGCAGCGGAGGATTCCCCCACCGATTTCTATACGGAACGGGCAAAAGATGTTTTGGCAAACCGGGAACCTTTTGAATTTGCCAATGCATATGACTTGAAGGTAGATTTAGTTCAGGCACGAGCGGTTGCGGATCAGTGGATTCGGCTTACATTCTCACTGGACGATAGCGTTCGTCTGGATCAGCCGGAAGAATTACTTCAGGATGCTTCCTATCTAAAAGCGAATGAACTTTGGCGAAATGGTTATTTTTCGCGCGCGTTGAATGAGTTTGAAAATTTGCGTATCAAATACAATGATGATGCAATCAACTCCTATCGCCTGCTCAATCGTATGATTGATCTGGGTGCCTGGCGTCCTGCAGTGTACACCAGTCGTCAAATCCTGACCCTGGCCGGGTTAAAGGAAGATATACGCACGCTTGAAGCGCCGAATTATTTCAATCTGATTCGCTATGGTACCTGGTATAACGAGATCGTCGAATCCGTTTCAGCTGATTTTAATATTCATCCCTTTATCCTGTATGGGTTGATGCGCCAGGAAAGTATGTACGACCCGTGGATTGCTTCTCATGCCGGTGCTCAGGGATTGATGCAGATAATGCCGGCGACCGCAAAAGAACTTGCAGAGAAACTGAAATGGCCAACCGATTACACCGAGGCAGATTTGCTGAGAGCTGTGGTTGCGGTGACATTCTCCGGCAGTTTCCTCTCGACCCAACGCAGCTATTTTTCTAATAACGACGTTTACATGCTGGCGAGTTACAACGGTGGTGCAGGTAATACCACCGGTTGGATTGATCTTGCGGGTGGGGACATTGACCTTTTTATTGAATTAATCCGCTTTGAAGAAACGCGTATATACATTCGGCATGTTTACGAATTTGCCAGAATGTACGAAAGGTTTTATTCGATTCCCAACTAAATATTGAGTGAACCGGCTAATGCCTGCGCTTCTTCAACTGTAGTAATTTGATTGTTGATCTGAGCTTCCAAAATTGCATTCTTGATTTTGCCAATCAGTGGGCTTTCCGGAATCTGAAGGAATGCCCTGATCTCGTTACCGGAAAGCAGAGGTTTTGGATCTATGATTTCTGCATAACAATTGAACCAGCTGTCCAAAAACCGGGCAATACAATCCAACAGCGCATTCCATTCTGCCGGGTCACAGTTCTCCTGGATAACGCAGCCAGATTCAGCCAGAAACAGCATTAACCCGTCAATTCCGGCTGTCCTACGTTTATGGAAATAGCGGTGAATCTGATAGTTTGAGATACTTTCCTGCGAGAACAGTTTTTTAATGTCTAATGTCGCGCCCACCATGCCGCTGGAAATATTGATTTCATTCGTGCTCAATAGCAGCTGTTTTCCATAAACCTTTAGCTGCTTTTCCAGCTTGCTTTTTTCTGTCAGCCCACTTTTCATGCATGCGATTACGGTATAAAGAACCAAATCCCGTCGATTGTGTGGAATTTGACTGTTCAGATCGTAAAATGCTGACAATTGGTCGCGGAAGCTTCCCAGTTTTAGCACTGCTAATCCCGAAACCAGATTGGATGTTATTGCTTCATCAAATGGCAGCGTAAGAATCGCCAGAAAATGTTCAATCCGTCGAACGGCTACAATGAGAAGATCAAAATTATAAGGATCGACTGACGGCAAGATGTAATCCAGAAAGCCGAACTTTTCCAGCAACTGAACTGACAGGACCGCTTTGCCCAGCGAGAGAATTTTGAAAAATTCATCGCGATAGCGCTCAATCGAAGCTTTCTTCAGCAGCGGTCGAATTGCATGGAGTTCTGCGCTTAGTTGACTGTCCATTTCCAGCCCGAATTCAACAGCCATGCGAATCGCGCGCATCCCACGCAGCGGATCATCCTTTAAACTGCGCAAATTGCACATGCGCAACTGTTTTTCACGCAGATCCGTTGCTCCACCCATCGGGTCAATAAAGCGGTTGTTTTTAAGGAAATCAACTGCGATTGCATTGATGGTGAAATCCCGCCCAAACAGGTCTTTTTCAAGCGATTCCCCTTGTAGTTGGGCGATGTCGATGCAAATCGGTTTTTCCTTATCAGAATATCTCAGGAGAACACGTACCATATCACGGTCATCGTCGAGCACGTAATATTTGCCTTTCAGGTTATCCGCCAGTTTTTTCCCAACTGGACGAACCAATCCCTCAATGACGAAATCATAATCGTTGATTTGTTTGCCAAGCAGCATGTCGCGCACGGCACCCCCAACCAGATAAATCTGCATACTGGATGGTACAACTTTACGCACTTCTTCGAAGATCTCGTTATAGGTGTATTTTTTCATGGCTTTAGTTCTTAAGTTTGATTGCTTCGAGTTTTTTTAAATCAACGACTCCCACGAATGGTAAGTTCCTGAAATACTCATCCAAATCCAATCCATATCCATACACGAATTTATCAGGGATGACAAATCCGGTGTAGCGTATCGGTACCGCTACTTCACGTCTGCTCGCTTTATCCAATAATGCGCAAATACAAAGGCTCTTTGGATTGCGCGTTTCCAACAACTGAATAACTGCGTTGAGGGTATTCCCGCTGTCGACGATATCTTCCACAATGATGACATTCCGGTTCTCAATGCCGGTGTTCAGATCATAGGTGATCCGTACCTGACCGCTGGACTTACGGCTGCCAGTGCCATAAGAAGACACTGCCATAAATTCGATCTGGTTGGCAACAGTGACATGACGCATGAGGTCGATCAAAAACACCACACCGCCCCTTAAAATGCAGACAAATACAATGTCCTGTCCTTTATAATCCTCTGAGATTTGTTCGCCCAATTCGCGAACACGTTTCTGCAGAGTCTGCTCATCAATCAGCACTTCTGCCAGTACATCTTTGTAATCGTACATATTATCTTGCCTTATTTGCCCGGAACGACATGATGAAGTTTACATCGGGCTTCATACATTTCTGAAGCTCCTACGATTACAATCGGTTCATGGTAATTGGCAGGTTCACCGTTAACGATCCGTTGAGTTCGGGTTGCTGGTTGTCCGCAGACCATACAGATGGCTGTCAATTTGTCCACTTTTTCCGCTTTGGCCATCAAAATGGGCATCATTCCAAACGGTTCAGCGCGAAAGTCCATATCCAACCCTGCCAGGATCACGCGAATCCCATGATCGGATAAATCCACGACAATTTTGACGATATCCTCACCGAAAAACTGCGCTTCATCGATCCCCACCACGGCGGTATCTTTATCAATATGCTTGTACACATCATTGATATCGTGAATCGGAATGGCATCAATTTCAATCCCGGCGTGAGAATGGACGCGTTCAACCACATAACGGTTATCGATGATCGGTTTAAATACCACCACTTTTTCGCGGGCAATAATTGCGCGGCGCAGCCTGCGGATCAGCTCCTCTGTTTTTCCACAGAACATCGACCCGCAAATGACTTCAATCTGAGCGGGTTTTTTATTCATGATCGTTTCATCGGATACAATCATTTTCTTCCTTCTAAATAGATGAAATTTTAAGGATTATTCGACAATCGTTATTGTACCGTAAAAGCAGGCTTTCTTATGACGAAGATAGAATACTTCTGAATGCGGTCGAAATTGAATCGATCAGGTCAGGTATGGTGACAGAATAAGCTTGTCCTGCTTCCTTCTTTGCGTACGAGCCGGCGGAGGCATGCAGGAATACCCCCAGGCGGGCAGCGTCGTAAGCGGAGGCGCCCTGTGCTGCGAACCCGGCAATAATTCCAGCCAGCATGTCACCGCTTCCAGCTTTTGCAAGACACGAGTCCGCAAAGGGCATAACCGCAGTGCTGCCATCTGGATGGCAAATGAGGGTCAGCGCACCTTTCAGTACAATCGTAGTAGATCGTTTTGCTGCTTCCGCTTCACAAAGCGCAAGACGGTTCTCCTGAACTTCTTCAACTGAGATACCACTCAGCCGTGCCATTTCGCCTGGATGAGGGGTCAGAATTGTATTGCGAGGTAATCGGTTATGCCAATCCGGTTCTCTGGCGAGGAGATTTAATCCGTCAGCGTCGATGACCACCGGCAAATTCAAATCGTGGAGTGTATCCAGCAGGCTCCAGAATAGCGCGCTGCTCTCATCTGACTGTCCCAAGCCAGGGCCGATTAACACTGCGTTTTTCCCTTTTAAAGTTGGAAGTTGATTCATAAAATGTGCAGAAGGTTCCCAAATCGCTTCAACCAGCAAGCCGATGCCGGATTGTTTAACGCATTCAGGTACGACCATCCTGACCATTCCGCAGCCACTGCGCACAGCAGCTTTTCCAGCGATCAATGGCGCACCGGGATATTTGTCCGATCCGCCTGCGATTGAGACCGTGCCATAGGTGCCTTTGTTACTTTCAAGCGGACGTGGAGGCAGAAGCCTGTGAAAGGTTTCAGCAGTCAGTACAGAACGGTTAATTTCCTCGTAAACCGGTAAATCATTTGGTAATTTCAGCGATACAGGGATCAATTCGCCGAGGTACGAAAATGATGGCATGGTCAGCTGCCCGAATTTTGCAGCTTCAATAATGATCGTCCCGAGAGCTGGAAGGGTGTCTTCATCCACCTGTCCGCTGTTGCAATCCATACCTGAAGGACAATCAACAGCCAGGATGATCGTATTTGGATTTTTATTCAATTTTATGGCTCGGTTGATCAGTTTAACTTCCTGGTTCAACGGCAGATGAAACCCGATCCCATAAATCCCATCCAGAATAACATCAGCTTGATTCAGTATGTCGATCTGCTGGCTGTTGCTGGATATATCAGCCCACTCGAATGCCTGACCGCCATGTTGTTTGAAATCTTCCAGCTCAGGCGCAGGATTCCCATGATTACCAGTCAAAATCGCAGTTGCCCGCCATCCACGCTGCAGCAACCCGGTCATCGCAGCCAGCGTGTCTCTACCGTTGTTGCCCGAACCGATTAGTCCCAGAACGCAGCAACCGACATCATGATAACGGTGGTCAACCTCTGCGGCAATAGCAGCGCCAACAGTCTGAATCATCTGGTCATAGCCGACACCGGCTGCATTCCCCTGCTGCTCAATTTTTCTCATTTGAGCGACGGTCACAAGATTCATATTTCCTCCGGTTGAGCTGATTTTAATTCTGACCATAATTCTAAATTAGAATTATGAGGTTATGAAAGACAGGAATCGAATTCTGTTGATCGTTTTCGGTTGCGGAGCCAGCTCGATGGCAATTGAAATGACCGCTTCACGGATGATCAGTAATGTATACAGCGGTGTCAATGTGGTTTGGGCAGCGATTATCGGCTCGATTCTGATCTATCTGGCTGTGGGAAACTGGCTTGGGAGCCGCTATATGGCGAAGCATTCAACGCTCCCGAATTTAGCTCGCCTGGTACTGTTGGCAGGCGTGCTTACATGTCTGATTCCGGTTATCGCGCGACCATTGCTTGGTTTGGCAGCTGTCAAGATTCCTCAGGTGAATATCCCAGTAGTGTCTGTGATTTTCATTGGGGTATTGCTTACACTTTCTTTGCCGATGATTCTACTTGGGATGATCACACCAGCCGCGCTGACGTTAATTCGAATTGCAGAGCCGCAAAAGGAGGGTGCCGGAATTCTACTGGCTGCGTCCACAACCGGATCTTTTCTCGGCACCTTACTGCCGATATTCTTTCTGATCCCCCAATTTGGATCAACGCGCACCTTTCTGATCATTGGTAGCTTTCTGATTTTGTTATCGGTCGTGGGATTATCAACAAAAAAGCAACTTGGAACACATTTGCTCCTGCTGCTGTTAGCGTTGCTGCTTTTGATATTCTTCCCAGCGAAACCACTCAATTCGAATCAGGATCTTTTGTCGGTGGAATCGACTTATCAACTCGTCAGAGTTCAGCAGGAAAATGGCTTTACTATACTGTGCTTAAACGAAGGACAGGGAATCCAAAGCATCTATCATCCAGAAATTGAGAATTACTATGGGCCATGGGAGCAAATTCTGACCGCTCCTTTTTTCTTTTCGGTCTCAGACAGCTTGCCGGAAGTAAAAAATGTCGCAATTCTTGGGTTTGCCGGTGGCACTGCTGCCCGCCAGCTCGTTAAGGTATTTCCTGAGGTCGGAATTGATGGCTTCGAAATTGATGGGGAAGTTGTTGATGCTGCTCATCGTTTTTTTGACCTTCCAGAGGAGAATTTGACGCTCCAGACCAATGACGGACGGATCGGGTTGCTTCAATCCAATACGGAGTATGATATTGTGATGGTTGATGCTTTCAATGCTCACTATATTCCTGCCAACCTGTGCACACAGGAGTTTTTCCGAATTGTTTCCTCGAAGTTATCGCAAAGAGGCGTGATGCTCATGAACATAGGCGGTACCAGCGAAAATCATCCATTGGTAGACGCAATTCTGCGAACAGCTGCATCCGTTTTTGAAAGCGTTTTTACTCTCCAGATCCCCGATTCATATAATTACGTTTTATATGCGATGAATTTTCCTTCATCTGTGGAAATAATTGAACAAAACTATGCGAATTTCTCGCAATCTGAGCGTTATCCTTCCCTGCTTAAAGAGACCCTTTCCATAGCTGTCAATGGGTTAACCAAGCCTGAAATTCCTTCAGGCATCCTGTTGACGGATGATCATGCGCCCGTAGAGAGACTGGCTGATCTAACACTGTTCAACGCGATCCGGAGCTATCCATGAACCGATTTACAGCATCTCTGTTGAAAGTTTTTATCGCAGTCACTGTTCCCGGTTTTGTTCTGCTGATGAGCGTGTTGCTGATCTTTCAGCCCTGGTTTCTGGGTTATGAGTATGCTAAACGGGATTTTCCGCCCGATATGTATGGTTTCTCTCAGGAGGATCGGCTTCAATACGGATTGATGTCCATATCTTATGTGACAGCTGTCAACCCTGAATTTGATATCGACCAAATTGCTGATTCCGATAACACACCGCTTTACAATCAGCGTGAAGTCGAACATATGCGTGATGTCCGAAATGTTTTTCAAATTGTGCGTACGGTTTGGGGAGGGTTGATCTTTATCTATCTGGGAATCATGACGTTCAGTTGGCGCAAACCACGACTGATACACGCTTTCATGCAGGGTCTTTTCATTGGCAGTATGTTATCTCTGATAATCATGGTGCTGATGATCGGTGCCTCGTTGCTGGTTTTTGATCAGCTTTTTGATTCGTTTCACCGCCTGTTCTTTTCTGAAGGCAGCTGGCTTTTTTACGAAAATGAGGCGCTGATTCGCCTGTTCCCGTTAAAATTATGGACAGACGGATTTGTTGCAGTTGGTATACTCGCTTTTGTTTTTTCAATGGTATTCTTAACTATATCTCGGGATTCCGAAAAAAAGATATCATTTTACAATTAAAAGTTAAGGGACTGACAATGAAAGCATTAATAATTGGTGGTACGGGAAACATCAGCGAAGCTGTTTCCCGGGAAGCAGTTGACCGTGGTTTCGAATTGTTTTTGCTCAATCGGGGAAACACCCCCAATTATGTACGTGGTGCTCATCTGTTGCGCGCCAACATCAAATCACCCTCGGAAGTGGACCGTGCTTTAAAAGGGCACGTATTCGATGTAGTTGCGAATTTTATTGCCTATACGATTGAAGATGTCAAACAGGACATCCATTTTTTCCGGGGACGTACGAAGCAATACATTTTCGTTAGTTCCACCACAGTTTACGATAAAACAAGAGCGTTACTGCCGCTGAGGGAATGCTCAGCACGGGCAGGCAATGGCTGGAAGCATGCGGAAGATAAAATTACCTGCGAGAAAATACTGATCGACGCTTATGAACAGCAGGGGTTTCCCTGTACTATCGTCCGTCCAGCGCACACATACGACAAGTTAATCCCCACTACGATTGGAAAAGGAATGGATGTAATCGCACGTCTGCGCCGTGGAGCTCCGGTTGTGATTCATGACTCCGGGAATTCACTTTGGACGCTGACGCACTCTTCCGATTTTGCCAGAGGGTTCGTGGGATTGATGGGCAATCAGGTCACCATTGGTGAAAGCTTCCATATCACCTCCAATGAGACGTTGACCTGGAACCAGATTTATCAACTGATGGCCGAAGCGGCTGGCGCTCAGGAATATAATCCCGTCCACATTCCAGGGAGTTTCATCGAACGTTGTGATAAATCGCTGGGGATGGAAATTACCCGTGACAAAGCCTTCAGCTCTGTTTACACCAACGAAAAAATCAAATGGTACGTGCCTGATTTTGTCTGTAACATGCCTTTTTTCTATGGGATTCGACTGTCTCTGCAAAAGTTGGATCGGGGGGAATTGCCAATGGATTCGGATAATGACATCGACAGAAGGATTGATCGGATCATCAATGCCTGGCAGAGCTCAATAGATGCCGGGATTGATGCATATAATAAACCGCTGAGTAAGAAATAGTACTCAACCATAAATGGGCGATGGAGCGTAAAATTATGAATGTTAAAATCACTACTGAATCAGCCTGCGACTTGCCACAGGAAATTCTCGATCGGTTAGACATTACAATCGTCAGGGTTTATGTTATTCTCGATGGTGTTTCCTACCGTGACGTGGATGACATGAACTCTTATGAATTGTTTGATGCGGTTGAAGCCAGGGATTTAGCCCCGACAACGTCCGCTCCTTCTGTTCAGGATTACCTGACCACCTTTCATAAGTATGATCCCGAAACAACAACGATCATCCATATCAGTACTACCAGCGCTCACTCCGTCTGTTATCATAACGCACTGAAAGCTGCTGAGGAGTGCACGAACGTTCACGTGATCGATTCCCGTAATGCAACCAGTGGCCTTGGTATCCTCGTGATGATGGCTGCTGAAATGGCACAGAATGGGAAGTCAGCTGAAGAAATCATTCAGGAAGTGAATCGCACGATTCCCCGCATTGAGTTGTCATGCATTTTGAACACCGTTTCCTATGTGCGACGCGGTGGCCGCATTAGCACCTTAGCTGCTAAAGGGGTGGAATTGCTCAACCTCAAGCCGTGCGTAGAAATGGTGAACGGCAAGCTCAGCATTGGAAAGAAATATCGCGGAAAATTGGAAAAAGTCCTCCCCAACTATATTCAGGATCGCCTGAAAGGGAGAAATGACCTCAACCTCAAACGCATCTTCATGACCAATACGCTTTCCAGCAAAGCTTTTCTGCAAACTCTGGTTGATTTAATCAAATCACTGCAGCCTTTCGCCGAAGTGCTGATCAATGATGCCGGCTGCACCATTTCCACACATGCCGGTCCGAACGCATTGGGAATTATCTTTATTCGCAAATAAGTGAAACATCCTGTAAATGGTTAATTAAATTGACAAATATTGAAATTTGTCAATTTAATTTATGTATTTAATTTGATCAGTCCTATAATCGATCTAAGAAAAGTGGAAGCAGGTAAATATGAAAATAAGAATTACCACAGACAGCGCTGCCGATATTTCACAGGATCTATGCGAAAAATATAATATTATAGTTATCCCTTTGTACGTTATTATTGATGGCGTGTCCTACAAGGACCGCTTTGAAATCACAGTCGATCAGTTGTTTGCAGCAATGGAACGCAATGGCCCGTTCCCTACCACCTCTGCGATCTCAGAACACGATTTTGCGAAACTGTTTTCTTCATTGTCAGACGGTGAAACGGAGATCATTCATTTAAGCATCAGCAGCATGATTTCTGCCTGTTACAGAAATGCGTTGAATGCCGCCAGAAACTTTCCCAATGTACATGTGATTGATTCAAAATTGATATCAAGCGGCATCACGATGCTGGCAATTCGCGCGGCTGAGATGATAGAAGAAGGGATGGATGTGAACGCCATTTGTGAAGAGCTGGAGCGTCTGATCATCCGAACGGATCTGTCGCTGGTGTTGGACACACTGAAAGCTGTTCGTAAAGGTGGCAGGGTAAGTACTTTGCAGGCATTGGGCGCAGAATTGTTCCAATTCAAGCCGATGATCGTGATGAAAAATGGAGAATTTGATGTCACCAGAAAATATCGCGGCAAATCAGAAAAGACGCATAAAGAATACATTACCTCCTGGTTGAAAGACCGTACGGATATTGACCTTTCACGGATTATTCTGGCGCATAACTTCCGCAACCCAGCCAGGATTGAACCTTGCAAAGAGCTGGTTCAATCCTTACAGCCCTTTCAGGAGATGCTTATTCAGGAAGTGGGTTGCACTATCTCGTGCCACGGCGGCCCGGACGCGTTTGGGATGATATTCTTTCAAAAGCCTGCAGAATCGATTTAAGCTGGCGGTTTATTTTGGGTTGATCGTAGCGCACTTCCCAATTGGACGGGAAAACTGCTCTTCTTTCGGACAATGACTTCAAACTTAACTTCCCCACTGAAATTATAGGGCTGTAATACCTCGGCTGCATGGATTGGCGGTCCTCAGCTGAAAATACGCTGCCAGCGGTCAGTTATTAAAGATCTGCGCCTGGCTGTCGTTGAACGAATCGGTGTATCTGTTCGATTGTGGCAATCGCAGCAATATGTATTTTGTTGCACAGGAACTACGCTCGCTCACTTCTGATCCGGTTGCTGCGCTGCATCGCATCGTTTTGGTGCGTGCCTTCACAATAAGTAAAGCGTTCTTTAAACGATTAATTAATATGACAAATTTCAATATTTGTCATATTAATTTGCGTATTTCATTGATCAATCCTATAATCGATCTGAGAAAAATGGAAGAAGGTAAAAATGAAAATAAGAATTACGACAGACAGCGCCTCTGATATTTCACAGGATCTGTGCGAAAAATATAATATTACGGTTGTTCCCCTGTATGTTGTTATCGATGGCGTATCTTACAAGGACCGCCTTGAAGTCACAGTCGATCAGTTGTTTGCAGCAATGGAATGCGATGGTCCGTTCCCTACCACCTCTGCAGTTTCAGAACATGATTTTGAGGAACTGTTTTCTTCACTGTCAGATGGTGAAACAGAAATCATTCATGTAAGCATCAGCAGTCTATCTTCAGCCTGTTACAGCAATGCGATGATTGTCGCCAGAAACTTTCCCAATGTACATGTCATTGATTCAAAAATGGTCTCAAGCGGCATTATGATTCTGGCGCTTCGGGCGGCTGAGATGGCAGAAGAAGGGATGGATGCGAATGCCATCTGTGAAGAGCTGGAGCGTCTGATAGCCCAAACGGATATGTCACTGCTGTTGGACAGCCTGAAAGCTATTCGTAAAGGTGGCAGGATAAGTGCTCTTCAGGCGTTTGGTGCGGAATTATTCCAATTCAAGCCGATGATTGCGATGAAAAATGGGGAATTTATTGTCAGCAAAAAATATCGCGGCAAACTGGAAAAGGCGCTCAAAGATTACATTATCACCTGGCTGAAAGACCGTAAAGATATCGATCTTTCACGGATTATTCTGACGCACAATTTCCGCAACCCAGCCATGATTGAACCTTGCAAAGAGCTGGTTCAATCCTTACATCCCTTTAAGGAGATCATTATTCAGGAAGCTGGTTGCACTATCTCGTGCCATGCCGGGCCGGACGCGTTTGGGATGATATTCTTTAAAAAATCTTGCTGAATTCGCAGGCGCTGGCGGTTTATTTGTACGTAGACCGCAGCGCGCTTTCGGACAAAAGTCGGAGAACTGCCGAAGGAAGGCTGCTCTCCTTTCGGGAAAATGACTTTAACCTTAACTTCCCTGCTGAAATTGTAGAACTGTAATACCTCCTTTATCCAAACAAGGAGGATCTTTTTCTTGACATATAGAAATATTGTTCTATAATCAGGATATGAACACAATCCTGCTTCCCCTCCCTGCTTATTTTCTACGACCGCATGGACTAGCGGTCCTCAGCGGAAAACACGCTGCCAGCGGTCAGTTATTAAAGATCTGTGCCCGACTGTCGTTGAACGAATCGGTGTATCTGTTCGATTGTGGCAATCGCA
>JAAZKE010000069.1 GCA_012799995.1 Chloroflexota bacterium
CGGGGATCAGGAATGGCTCCAGATGGTACGAACGCGCGAATCCGTGCCTGTTGCAAACCAGCGCTTCCCCGCCCCAGATCGTGCCATCCAGCCCGTAGCCGGTGCCATCCAGCGCCAACCCGATCACCTTACGCTCGTCAAAATGATCCCGGTCAGCGAGCACCGACGCTATGTGTGCGTAGTGATGCTGAATACGGAACAGCGGCAGGGATTCGCTCTGGCTGCGCTGCTCAGCATAGCGGGTGGTGTGGAAGTTGGGGTGCAGATCGCAGCCGATCGCGCGCGGCTGGCAGCGAAACAGCTTCTCATAATGGTCTATTGAGCGGGAAAACGCCTCCATCGTCTCGAGATTTTCGATGTCGCCGATGTGATGGCTGAGCACGCGGTAGTGATCACAGGTCAGACAAAAGGTGTTTTTAAGATCCGCACCGACCGCAAGAACCTCTGATTGAGCCTCGGATGTGAGCGCTGCTTTAGGCGCATATCCTCTGGCGCGGCGAAGCGGGATGGCTGCGGATTGTGCGGGCAGCCAGCGGAACACCGAGTCATCAATACAGTTCACAATCGGCCGGTCATGCGTCAGAATCAGGTCGCTGAGTTGCCATAATTGTTCGAAATCGAATTGCGAATCCTCGTAGAGCAACGGTTCCTCAGAAAAATTGGCGCTGGTCATCACCAACAGGTCCAGCGGAGTCTTCTCAAACAGCAGGATGTGTAGCGGCGTGTACGGCAGCATGATCCCGAGAGTGTTCTGATTGGGCGCGATTGCTGCCGGCAGCGGGCAGTCCTCCCGCTTTTCAAGGATCAGGATCGGCGCCTCGGGACTTGTCAACAATTGCGCTTCCTCATCTGAGACGATTGCCATCGCCCGGGCAGCTGCCAGGTCTCTTGCCATCAACGCAAACGGTTTCCCGTTGCGGTGCTTCCGTTCACGCAGTAACCCAACTGCCGAGGCATTGCAGGCGTCACAGGCGAGGTGATAGCCGCCCAGCCCTTTCAGCGCCAGGATCTTCCCCTGCGAGAGAGCCTTTGCGGCAGTGTTCAGTGCTTCAGCGCCGTAGCTGTCGATCATTCCCTGTTGCAGCAGACGCACTTTTGGCCCGCAGTCAGCACAGGCAGTCGGTTGGGCATGAAAGCGCCGATCAGCCGGATGATGATATTCGCTCGCGCAAGCTTCGCATAGCTTAAAGTCGCTCATAGAGGTGTTTTTCCGGTCATATGGAATGGTTTTGAGGATCGTGAAGCGCGGCCCGCAGCGAGTGCAGTTGGTAAAAGGGTATTGGTAGCGGCGATTTGCCGGGTCAAGAATATCAGCACGGCAGGCTGTACAGGTCGCCAGGTCAGGGGATACAGGCAGGAAAGAGCTGCTGCTGTCCTCGCTCTCAATGATCGAGAAGCCATCCACAGCCTGGCATGGAATTGTCTGCTGCTCAATGTTGTCAATGCGCGCCATCACCGGCGGATGCTGGATCAGATCCCGGATAAACTGATCGATCTTTTGAGTTGCGCCAAAGACGCGAATGACAACGCCGCAGGTGGAATTGCGCACATCACCGCACAGGCCTGCATCCTGCGCGTAATGATAGACAGTGGGGCGAAAACCAACTCCCTGGACGATACCGTTGATGATGATCAGTCGTCCGTTTTGGTCATTGGACCCGGTGCTCATTCGATAAAGAACAAGATCAAAAAAATTTTAATCAGGGCTGCCCCTGACATTTGCTCAGCAGCCAATCGAGCCAGGGCTGCATGCCATCGCCGGTTTTTGCCGAGGTGGTGAAAGTAATCAGACCAGGATTGAGCATTTCAACACCCTGCTGGAAATAGCTGAGGTTGAAATCCACATAAGGCAGCAGGTCCGTCTTCGAAACCAGCAGCACATCAAGATTGCGGTAGATTGCCGGATACTTATAAGGCTTGTCATCGCCCTCAGTTACGCTTGAAATCAGCGCGCACGCCTGCGATCCGAGATCCCAGCCTGCCGGGCAGATCAGGTTCCCGATATTTTCGATAATCACAAGATCAAGCGCAGCCAGGTCAAGCTGCTTCATCCCCTCACGCACCATCAGCGCGTCCATGTGGCATTCGCCCTTGCTGGTCACCTGCACAGCCGGAGCACCTGCCAGCAAAACGCGGTCCGCGTCAATCGTAACCGAGGCAGTGTCTCCCTCAATCACACCAATGCGCAGCCTGTTTTTCAGCAGCTCAATCGTTTTGACGATCAGCGCGGTTTTTCCTGCACCGGGAGCAGCCATGATGTTGATGGCGAAGACACCATTTTGCTTGAATATTTCGCGATTTTCCTGTGCCACAAAATCGTTGGCGCTGGTAATTTTTTCAACAATGGGAATACGTCTGGATTCTGTCATATTACCTCTGATCTTTCTATTTCAATGTCTTCCACTTGAAATTCATCCCCGGAAATCAGGGTCAAATTGATTCCGGCGCAGCTGGGGCAAGCTGTCAGCGATCGCTCAAGCTCGAAGGAGGTTCCGCATTGGTTACAGTGGAAAATGGCAGGTTCCCGTTCGACTTCGAATTCCGCCTGTTCACAACAGGTTCCTTCCGCCAGGATATGCCAGTAATGTTCGAGGCAGTCGAAAGAAATTCCAGAGATATCGCCAATCGTTAAACGAATTTTCGTCACCTTCTGGGCATGGTTCGCTTCTGCATGCCCAAGGATAATTCCAAGGATCGATTCCGCTGCAGACAGCTCATGCATGTGTTCAATTATACTTGAATCCCGAGTACAATTCTTGTGGTTGCGGCGGGATTACACTCCACCGCTTCCAAAATTCAGGACTGCGGATTTGGAGGACAAAGATGAGCCAGATAATTCAAAGAGTGAAAGGTACCAGAGACTTTTATCCAGAGGAGATGGCATACCGAACCTGGTTGCATAACCAGATCCGGATCGTGTCGGAGTCTTTTGGCTATCAGGAGTACGAAGGCCCATTTTTGGAGAAACTGGAGCTCTACGCTGCCAAGTCCGGTGAGGAACTGGTGAAGGAACAGGCCTATGTTTTCAACGATCGTGGCGGTGGAGAAATTGCACTGCGCCCGGAGCTGACACCCACGCTGGCGCGGATGGTGGCGCAACGACAACAAGAACTGGCGTATCCGCTGCGATTATGGTCATTCGGGCCGTTTTGGCGCTACGAACAACCGCAGAAAGGGCGGTCACGTGAGTTTTTCCAGTGGAATATTGATCTACTGGGCACCAAAGACACGCGTTGCGATGCGGAGCTGTTGGCGGTTTGCGCTGCTTTCTTTAAGCAGGTTGGCCTGAGTGCTGAAAAGGTGAAGGTCAGCGTCAATGACCGGCCCCTGATGGATCGGATGCTGGTGAATATTGGGTTCGTTGAGGACGAAAAATCGATCGTGTATCGTCTGATTGACCGGCGTGACAAACTGAATCATTCTGATTGGCTGGCTTATGCGGAGGAGAACGGGATCGAAAAGGATCGCATGCTCAAGCTGACCGAATTGCTGGAACGTGATGATCTGTGGCGCGAGTCGGAAGAACTGAGCGCGATTTTTGAACTGGTGAATGCCATGGGTTGGGGGGACTACATCCGCTACGATCCGCAGGTGATCCGCGGACTGCTCTACTATACCGGAACGGTTTTTGAAGCGCGTGAGACTGTCGCTGGTGGCAGGGCGATTTTGGGTGGGGGACGCTACGGGAACCTGGTTGCCGATGTTGGCGGCGATCCGCTCTCGGGAGTCGGTTTTGCGATGGGAGATGTGATGATCGGGCTGGTGCTTGCTGAAAATGGACTGGCTCCGGCGCTCGATCCGCAGCCTGCCAAGGTGGTGGTGTCCTGCTTCAGTCCGGAATTGCTGGCGAACAGCTACGTGCTGGCAGGAAAGCTCAGGGTATCCGGCATAAATGCGATTTGCTATCCGGAACCGGCAAAACTGAATAAGCAATTCAAGTTCGCTGACCGGATCGGTGCCTCTTATGTGTTGATCGCCGGACCGGATGAGATTGTGGAAGGCAAAGTAGCGATGAAGGATCTCAGCAATCGTACGCAGGAAACGCTGCCTCTGGACGATGCCATTCAGCAGCTGGTATCCAGGCTGGCTTGAGCCCGTAGCAGAGGGTTTGGCGATAATATGGTATACTTTTGAGTCGCATTGAAGGAAATGCCCTCGTAGCTCAATGGATAGAGTCGTTGACTTCGAATCAAAAGGTTGCAGGTTCGAGTCCTGCCGGGGGCGCAAAGAAATATCATAACCACTTTTTCATCTGAATCGGTGCCGCATCGTTAGCTGGCATCGTTCTTTTTAATCATCTGCTTTCTTGAATTTTGGCAGCTGTATAAATTTTGCCTTTTTTACGCCATAAATCTCATAAGGAGATTTACCTTTTGAATTACACTCTGGGGTGCGGTTTTGTTGAAGGTAACATTTCCGGTGCGCTGTTCGAGAACAGAAAACGAGCCTGATTATCTTTACGCTCCAAACAAAAAGCGACTGCCTGTTTCCAGGCAGTCGCTTTTCTCTAACAAGGTATTTTACATTTTCCGAGCGGATACAATCCTCTCAGGAAAGGTCAATTCAGGCTGAATTCGCGATGTGATCGCTGCTCTCGCTGGACCTTTTCCTTCAGCGTGCCTTTCCGGTAAGACTCCAACAGCACTTTCAGGTCGCTGATCTGGCTGCGCAGCCGCGCTCCTCCATCGGTATCGTTGACGGTCAATCGCTTGAGCGTTGATTCAAACACCATCTCGCGCGAGCGAATGTCAGAATTGGCGCGGATCACTTTTTCAAACCCAGGGAAGGGGGCATGCGATATCAGCCGCATGCCGTGAGAGTCATAAATCAGCGTGTAGCCGGCGATGCCGGTCTTGGGTTGATAGGCGCGGCAGAATCCACCGTCAATCACGATCACTTTCCCATTGGCTTTGATCGGTGACTCGCCTTTCTTGGTTTTGACCGGAATGTGCCCGTTGATGATGTGACCGCTCTCCCAATCCAGATCGAAGTCATCGAAAATCGATTTAATCACTTCCGGATTTTCGATCAAACGGTAATAGGGGTTGTCTTCCTCAATCCAGGAGTTGGGGTCTTCAATGAACAGGCGTTCAAAGGTGGTGATTTGCATTCGGCCAAACAGCGGTGAATTTCGTCCGCACCACAGGTACCAGAGGAAATCCATGCCTTCTTCTTTTTCTTTCGAACCATCCTCTGCATAATATCCCTGGCGGGCGAGTTTGTCCGCGTAATCCATCAGCCGTTTCCCGCTGACCGTTTCGCCGCCGAATTCGAACTCCTGGAAGGTGCCATCTTCGTTGAGCGGGATACAGCCATGGAACATCAGGTTGTTATTGCTTTTCAGGTATATCGAACCCACTGAATAAAGGAAGCGAATATGAGACTGCAGCTTGTCGCTGGTCAGGAAGGAGGTAACCAGCTGCTGCATCACCAGATCCTCCGCCTCGGTCAGTTCGTAAGGTTTGTCAGGGTCAATCTGTTTCAGATCCTGCAGCGCAACGTCATACGTTGTGCCTTGAATGTCGACTTTCCCGGTTTGATAATCGATCCGTTCCAGCAGCAGCCGATCCGACATATGATATTCGGGGTGACGATGAATCACCTGTCCGGCCAGTTTGAACAACAGGATACAAATTGCCTGATACATTCGAATCATCAGATCAATGTCATCGGTCGGTTCCACTTCTGAAATCTTGGACAATTTGAACTTATCGGATCGAACAATCTTATCCTTGGCAAACACTGCCAGTGGGCGCAGATTGATCCCATAGGCGGTTTCAAGGCTGTCAAGGTTGCCATACTTAATTGCGTTGAACAGCACGTTGGCGATGCAGACTTTTGACCCGCAGGCAGCGCCCATCCAAAGCACATCGTGATTTCCCCACTGAATGTCGACCGCATGATGCTGCTGGAGCAGGTCAATGATAATGTCAGGTCTTTCCCCACGGTCGAAGAGGTCGCCGACAATATGCAGACGGTCAACGATCAATCGCTTGATAACCGTTGCCAGCGCAGTGATCATCTCATCAGCGCTGCCAATCTCAACGATGGTGTCAATGATGGATTCGATGTAGTATTCGCGTTCCATATTTTCGGCATTGATCAATTCGTTAATGATGAAACCATATTCAGCAGGAATCGACCGGCGTACTTTATTACGGGAATACTTGAGCGAGACGAAATGGCTCAGCTCAATCAGCCGGTGAAGCGTGATCCGATACCAGTCATCGAGACCGCTGGTGTATTCAGCGCGGATTTTCCGTAGCTTTTCTTCGGGATAATAAATCAGCGTTGCGAGTTGTGCCCGGCCGTTGGCGGTCAACAGTTTGTCGTATAACTGGTCAATTTTCTGCCTGATTTCACCGGAAGCGTTATTCAGAATGTGGATAAAGGCTTCATGTTCAGCGTGCAGGTCGCTCATAAAGTGTTCAGTCCCTTTCGGCAGCTGCAACAATGAGGTCAGGTTGATAATTTCCGTTGAGGTATCCTCAATGGTGGGATATTTCCCTGACAGTAGTTTCAGGTATTTTGAGTTTAGCAATTCTGTTTCGTTCATATCTTTTCCTGTTTTCCCTTCTTCCTTTTTATAGTTGTTGTCTTTTTAGTTGTCGTCCCGCTTTAGAAAACCAGCAGGTATGCAAGAATCGCGATCAGGATGCTGGAGAGCGTCCCTATCAGATAATATTCAGCGAATTCGCTGTCCTTGTTAATACGCTCATAGCGCGCAATCGATTTGGCAGTCATGATCAGGCCAATTGAGGCATATTGCCCGACTGAAAGAAAAATAACGATCAGGATGCGCTCAAGGTAGCCAATCATTTGACCGGCGCCACGGATGGCTTCAACCGGTTTGTCTGGCGGTTTTTTGACGGCGGGGTCGGTTTGTGGGAACAGCCCAGCTCGGTTTTCATGGAACTGGTTTGTGCTGTCTGCATATTCCACGCTTCTTTCAGGTCGATACACCGTGGAAACCTTGCTGACAATCAGGCTCGCAGGTTTCAGGATGATCAGACCAACCAATCCGGCTTGTACAAGAATGTACAGATTCAGCTGCAGCCGGCCAGCCAGCTCAGCCAACCAGGGGGCAGCTTCGAGTATCAATCCACGTTCGTAAAGAGCAATCGCTGCCACTGCGATGATTGCCAGATGCACAAACTGGTCAGCTAGGAACAGATTCAGCGATCGGAAATCGCGTTTCGACTTTTCCAACTTGCGCACACGGCGGGCGAGCAGCTGCTTGATGAAGTCAACAGGTAAATGAGAGGCGACCGCTATCGTCAGCAGCGTGGGCAGCTGCGGATTCTGATCGCTTAACAGGTACAGAACAGCAAATGGCAGGGCATAAAGCAGCCAGTGTGGCAGCAGCAGCCATAAATTCCGCTTTTTCCCTTCAGCAATCGCTGCCGGCTGTAGATAAAAATCACCGATCAGATGGGCAGCGATAGCACTGTACAGCAGGTTGCTCATTTTGCTGCGCTCCCAAAGTCCGTCAGGGTCTGCTGCATCTGATCCCGTGCGAATTTGTAATTGTAGTAATCGGCATTTTTCAACTGGCGCTGTATTCCTGAGGGGGTGATAGCCAATCTGCTGGCCCCTTCTTTCTGGCTGAGATCGCTATAGAGCATGGTTTCTACCGCTTTGCGCTGCTTTTCACTCCAGCGACCTTCAATGACCTTGGACAGCGCCAGGCAGCTGTTCAATAAGGCGATTTGTTGCGGGAATTCATTGCAGCTGATCACGAAATCCAGCTTTGGCTGGCTGTTCTTCATTTCATTGGTGCGGATGATGTTGATGCTTTCCCGTGCCAGATAGAAGGCCGGACCGTCGATCTGAGTGATATTTTTACGGTTGATCGCGGTGGAAATGCTGCCGATCCCAATGCCGGTGCGGAGACGGACTGGCGCCATCTTGAAGCGGATCGTATCGACAATTTCCATCAGCGAATTGAAGCGAGAGAGCATCCCCTGGAACTCGTCACCGAGGCTGATGCGAAAATCAGCCGCAATCTCTTCAGAGAAGTTGCGGTTGATCATAGACAGGATCTCTTTCAGCTGTTGCTGGACGTCATCCCGATCGGGCATCGAACGGGAATCAATGATATCCATGATGATAACGGCATAAAGAGGCTGCGAAACACGAGAGTACTTCGGAGTGTCTGGCATGAACTCATTATACAGAATTGCAGGGAAGTGTCAATTAACAAACAATTGCGATATTATACGCAATTGTTTGAAAGTTGTATGAAATAGTGCAATTAAACCTTCAATAGGTCATCTGATAACAGGAAATCTTTCACCCCAATATAAAAAATGCCCAATTCGTCGTATCGCGGGATAATATCTTCTTTTAGAATAATAATTTTTTTAAATGAATCATCAATTCGTCTTAATGAGTTGCGCTCGTGCTCTTGTTTTTCAATACTATCGATAGAAAAGGCAGACTGAATGTAGTATCTTTCATTACCCCGGTTGACAACAAAATCGACCTCTAACTGGACCCTGATATTTCTATTGTCTTTCGTCTGAGTGTATTCTACTAAACCAACATCGACGTTATATCCTCTCCTGATCATGTCCATATAAATAATATTTTCCATAATATGAGTTTCTTCTATTTGTCTGAAATTGAGCCTCGCATTTCTAAGTCCAATATCAATAAAATAGTATTTGAGAGGAGTAGAAAAATACTTTGCTCCCTTGATGTCATATCTTTTGGCACTGGATAGGATATAAGATTCTTCAAAGTAGGAGAGGTATTTCGAAATCGTATTGTGAGAAATCTTTATTTTATTTTCCTTAGGTTCAGGGATTTAGTGCAACGGATGAGGAGATAGAATCATTCGTATGCAATACACAAGATTGAGTGGAGTAGAAAGAGAAACAATAAGCAAGAGACTTGTTCAAAATAAGACCATACGGTCA
>JAAZKE010000070.1 GCA_012799995.1 Chloroflexota bacterium
ACAGCTATTCCTTTTGGAAAAATGCGAAGGACGATGGTAGCTATTCGGAGAAGAAGAAAGAGCTTGCCGAGAAGTTTATTTATGCTCTAATCTCTAATTTACAACTTACCTATGACGAGATTGAGGTTATTGACATTGCAACACCTTTGACGTTTGAACGATATTGTGGGACATACCACGGATCATGGATGACAATTGATGAGATTGGGAAGAAAGCAGCAATCTATCCGATCAAATCAAAAGCAATATCTAATCTGTACTTTGCGGGTCAACGTATTATGTCTCCTGGAGGCGGACCTGTAGCCTTGGTGACTGGTCGCCAGGCAATACAACATCTCTGTAAGGATCATGGCATTCCATTTTAAAAAGGAAAAGACACAACTTTCATATCTTTTGACATTGTGTGGAATATTTATATGCAAACGCTATAGAATTTTCCCCTTACAGACGATTGAGAGTCCTGGTACTCATTTTGGAATCCCCACCAGATACATATACATATCCAACAGCATTTCTCCTACTCTTGTCTCGTGTCTTTAATAACAATCTTTTATCGCGAGCTCAAATATCAATGTCCGCAACTTATGCTAGCTAATTAATAATTTTCTACTCGTTACTGTTTTTTCTTCGAGCAATAATCGCTTTCCAGTTCGAAGATCCGCCGCAGAATTGCTGTCGTGCAGGCATATGTTGAGTCCATGCCAAAATAGGACAGTGTACCAGCCCCAAGGTTTTTCCCTTTGCTCATAGGCGTATCAGATACATAATGAAGAATACCGATATCAAATTTATTGTTGTAGTAAGTGATTATTTCATTAGTTGGATGCCGGGTCGGGCGGGTCATTTCAAACACGGCTGAGAGATAAGGGCCTGCCTCCATCTCAATATCCGTGTAGCCAATCCGATAAAGTTCCTCAATGAATTGGCGGTTTTGCAGAAAAGTTCCAAACACAGATACTGATCGCTGGTTGTCAAGAATTGAACCATACTCCAGCCATGGTTCAATATCGGAACCTGTAAATGCATTTTGGAACAAGTAAGTGTTTTCAGAGTGCATATCATGCACAATTGTTGGAACAATCACATCACCGTAGATACCATTAAGCGATGCCGCCTTGCCCATTATGTAAATTCCCAGAATTCGTTCAAACTCCTCAGCAAACTTGGTCAGGATGTTAAAAGCTGTCAGTCCAAGCGGATAGTCGATGTTGAATAAATAAGCTTTGGATTTTTTTAATTGTTCAATAAGCGGGATTCGGATGCGGGGATCAACCTTCTCAGGATTCACCTGCGATAAATCTACAATTTGCGCTTCGATGTCGTACAAGTTAGCTTTGGCTATGCGAAATATTCCTTGTGTCTGCTCTAAAGCTTTCTGCTCGTCAAGCGTATATTCCCCTTCTGATGTCTGTTGATACTTTTTTAAGACGTAATAAAGCAGATTCTGTTCATTGGCAGAAACTTTATTGGACCTTATTTGTTTCCATTCATGAAGCAGCCCATTATCAGGATTTGATTCCATAAAAGCGATCAGTTCATCCCGTTTGGATAAAGCATATCCTGAGATCATGTTCATCACGCTATGGGTATTACTCGAGATGAAAAACACCGGTTGGTTGGCAATCTGCGGACAGGTTGCAAGAATGTTTTGCATCCACAGGTTCGCTGAACGAAAGTATTGCGTGGAGGAACTATCCAACAATCGTACACGCAATTCAGAGATTCGAGATTTAAAGGCCAGCAACCATTCTTTGGAATCATCCCCCAGAATTAAAAACAAGCGCTTTAAATCCTCAAGAGGTACGTTTATTGCAGCAGCCAGTTTTGCGGTTGCTTCAGCATCGTTCTGATCGAAATTTTGCAGACGGGCTTCGTCGACATCGCGCAGCAGGAAATTGAATTTATTCCATTCAATCTGAAATGCAGTTAAAACTGGGATCAAGTCATCCAAGTCGGACTTGCTGGTTATAAAACAGGCGAGTGTGTGATGCCCGTCAAAAAGACAATAGCGCCGACGAGCGCGAGCGGAAACCTCCTGCCAATATTGAATCGTACTGTATCCGTTCTCAATGAAAAGATTGGTATGCTGTCCAAAAATAACTTTATCGCAAAAACGAATGACTGATGGTAACCGAAGCAGACTATAGATCAAAGCGCTGAAATCAGGGGATCTGGAACGGGCATTCGGATGCAGCATCGATTCCATGCCTGCATGAACCTCTTCAAAACCGCTGATTCGGGTTTCGGACCGCGACCGTAAGACGGAATAGATTGTCCTCATGTAAAAATCAATCGATTCAGATGCATCCCTTGGAAATGATCTCTCCATAGCTCTCCTTTGTATGGCGGCATTCACTTATTGAGAAATATATCATTCTTTTATGAGAAAGATACTTACAAATTATCATAATAGAGAAAAATAATTGTTGTATGATGGCCTTACAACTTTTTACCGTACGCTGTGCGGATAATCTGCCAATCTGTAAATTCTTTTATGATCGACAAAATAATATGTGAATAAATGCCCGATATTGTCTTATTATCTCTTATTAGATTTAAAGATTGGCGCGTGACACAGTATAGTCATATTAATCTATAGAATTGTATTATTCGCCCTTAAATATAAATCCATTATAGTTGTATTTCATTTTAGTTTTGCTTTAGGGCAATGTTCAACAATAAATCCCAAAACAGAATCAAAATTTTCTTCTGAAGCATAAACCTGATTTTGGGATAGCTTTGTATTAAGGAAGATAGTGTTACGCTTTTTGTCTGGCTTGACTATTTTTACAGAATTAAATGCACTGTACATACTTTTTCGTGACCATGCTGACAAATTTGCACCTGTAGTTGATAAATTCCTCGTCAGGATGCCAACAGTAACTCCAAGCGCGCTGATCAGCTGAGCTTCTTTAGTAGTTTTACTTATATCTATATGATTTATCCCTTTTTCATCCATCTCAAAAACAACAAAGTATTTTCCACGATTAATAATCGCTATAAGAACATAGGCTAAAAATCCCAATAGGAGAAAAATTAAACCCAGCAGCAGTCCAATTTTACCGATGCTTCGTAATGCAACGAATATGCTGTCCCCGCTTAATAGCATTACGAAAAACAGGAAAGTTACTGTGAGGAAAATTGCAATTAATAGTACCTTAAATACGGTTAAAAGAATCGTTGTATTTTTCCAAAGGTTTACTTCGTAAAACCATCGAATTTTTCCATCTTGGGACTTGTCTAATTCTTCAATGGGCAAATTCTCTTCTTCATTTTTGATACCAACCGGTATTGTGATTACATGATCGATTTTCGTCCCACACTCGGGACAATAAGTCATCAGTTTAGTAATTTTAGTTCCACAGTTTTGGCAAAAGGATGGGCTTATTTTTTTACTATTCGCTTCCATTTTTCACCTTATTGACATCAAATTCCATTATTCGTATATCGAAAAAAATATTCATGATTATCAGTTCATTTTAATAGAGGACAGCCGCAAGCCTGGCAATAATCAGCTCGAATATCCATCAAATAGTTGCATGCGGCACAAAATATGATTTCATCCTGCGATTTATCGAATTTTTCAAGGTACCTGATTAAACCATTGTCATGCATTCGGACAAGATCACTTATCTTGAAATAATCGTATTTTATATTACTGCTGTAATTTTTAATTACCTGGGTATAGTCTTCTGTCAGGAAATAGATTGTGTATCGATTAGATCCGGCTGTTCGATTATCGTATTTATCTATTACAGTACCAACCCATTCCGTTCCTTTTCTTCTTACTGAAACAGCAGAAACAAACCCAATTCCCAGAAACATTATCGCCAGGATAACAGCAACCCAACTTTCATCTTTCGAAATATTTCCAGTTATCAGCAGAATTCCCGGGATAAGGAAAGCTAAAGATATCGCCCAGATAAGAATAATCGTAATATGATCTCTTTTATATTTTTTAAAACGTATATCACATTTCAAAGAAGACCAGCCAGTTCTTCCGGATGTTTCAGGAACATTTTTAAAAGGGTTCTCAGCAGCCCATGCGAAACCACAATGCTCACAGAGAGGATTGCCTTTCTTGAGTCTATTCCCACAAACAGGACAAAATAAATGCTTTTTAAATATCATACAAGATTATAAGATCTTTTGAAGTTCCCAAGATACGCCGAATATCCGGCAATAATCGACAATTCAACGTTATTAGTTTATATAGTATTACTACTTTTCAACAAAATCAAGCATGAGATACAAATAATCGCTCACGAGTCTTCGGGAAGATTATAAGAACTTAATCATAAAAAGAATATACCTCTTTATTGTATAAGGAAGTCAACATCATATTCTTATGTATAGAGAAATTCCTATATTGATTTACCCACCATCCGAAACCCTAAACTCTTGTATAATTTTCGAAAAGCTGGTTATGTTATAATATTTCGAAGTTTAAAGCAATAAACGCAAGCGACTGAATGAACGAGGTATAAGATGAATAATCAATATCAAATCCGGGTTCACTCCGGATCCCTCCGGGGTCAAGCCTTCTTAATTAATAAAAATGAATTTAAGGTGGGGCGAGACCCTTCCTGCGATATTGTACTGAGCGAAAATGCGGTTTCCCGCGTTCATTTGTTGATTTACCCTCAGGCTTATAATGCGATCGTTTTGGTTGATAACAACTCGACCAACGGCACAACAGTCAACAACGTGCAGGTCACCGCGCCTACACAAATTACCGAAAACGATGTCATCATGCTGGGTGGAGAAGTTGCATTGGTACTGGAAAAGGTACCTGTCGTTCAGAGCGAGCAACCAATGAATCAGCCTCCGTACTACGGGCATCAGGTACCCGGTTATGTACCTCCTGTACAGCAGGGTCAGCCAGTGCCACCAATCATGCCTGACTATTCTCATAGCCAGGATCCTTATCATGCTCCGTATCCGCAACCGGATATGAGTGGCTACCCGAATTACCGGGGGAATCCAAACCAGGGCTCTATGACTCCACCAGAACATGCCGTCTCAGCAGAAGACAGTAGCGATGAAAATGCAGCAGAACATCTTGATTCGCCCTATCCGCAAATGCCACCCATCAGCAACTATCCCAACGCATTCCCACAGGATATAGCTTCTAACCAACCTGCGTCGGGTTACAGTGGTCCTCAAAGCGCCTACCCTTCAATGAGTCAACCAGCGCATTCAGCTTATCCAGGTCAACCACCCTATGGTAGTAGCGCCTATCCAAACGATCCGTATAGCAGCCAGCAGGGATATAGTTACAATCCGAACCCTGCTTCACAATATCCAACCTGGGGTTGGGGACAGTCCCCTGCAGGAGTTCCGCAAAATCCATACAATCCGAATCAACCGGATTACAGTCAGGCAGCACCAGCTTATGGGCAACAACCTCCTTACGGATATCCTCCGCAAAATCAGGGTTACTATGGGAATCAACCATACTATGGTGGCCAACAGCAACCCGGTTATGATCCCAACTATGGGAATTACGCCGCTGAAGTGGAACAACCCCACAACAACAGAAAACGATTGCTGATTATTCTCGGAATAATCCTGTTCATCATCCTGGCTCTGATTGGATTCATAATTTATATCGATACGAATTACTTATGGTGCAAGGTCTTCCCGTTCCTGTGGAGCCCCGAAGCCTGCGCGGTTTATCCATAATCAATTGAGTTGAGTTTTACGAATTGAAACTCCTGGCAGCTATACTTAGTATTGTGTCAGGAGTTTTTGATTAAGGTCAGAATGTTTGATAAGTATTTCTTAACCAATAAAAATAACAAACCCGCCGAACCGGAACCTGAGATTTTTGAAAGTCCGGATGGGAAAGAAACCATTAAGGTAATTCCTTACCGCTCCCCCCGCTGGCAAAGGTCTACCAAGTATCTGGTCGCATCCGTAATTCTGATGCTTCTCCTGGCTACGCTGTTCTTTCTGCGCAGCCTGATTTCCCCTATTTTAGTAGCTGTTATCATGACTTATCTATTTCAACCGATCAGCTGCTTTTTCAACACCAAACTCAACATCTCATGGAAAGCTTCCGTAATCATCCTTTACGTATTGCTAATATTAATAATTGTGGGTTTAGCTGCCTGGGGAGGAATTTCACTGGCATCTCAGGCTGAGAATCTGATCAACTTTCTGACTCAGGTATTCAACGACCTCACCAAACAAACCAGCCCAACTGTTAATTCTCCGGAATCATCTACCTCCATTCAACAACTCCTCAACAGTTTTTCCTCATCTGAAACCGGAACAGAAATTTTCTCCGCCATTCAAAATGTATTAAGCGGGATTACCGGTAGCATCGGCAGCTTGATTTCCGGATTTGCTTCTACGGTCGTATCGTTTTTCTTTTCATTCGGGCTTAGTTTCTTTTTACTGTTTGAATCTGATGGCGTGCCTGGAAAAACCATCTCCTTCAATCTCGAAGGGTATGAGTATGATTTTCAAAAAGGTCGGCAACAATTCACGCGGATTTGGAACAGTTTCCTGCGCGGTCAAATCCTGCTGATGATTTTCACAATCCTGCTTTATTTCCTGGTTTTTATGATTCTCGGGTTAAACTACAGCCTCGCGCTGGCATTCCTGATGGGGCTGGCACGACTGATTCCTTATATCGGATCAACCGTCGCTTATATCTTTTTCGCCATCGTAGCTTTTTATCAACCTACAACCTTCCTCGGAATGCCGCATCTCAATTACGCAATCATGATCGTTTTGATTGCATTCATTATCGATAAATTTATGGATAGTGTTCTGACACCGAAAGTAATGGCCGATACCCTGAAAATTCATCCAGCAGCAGTTTTAGTAGCTGCAATCGTATTTTCCAAACTGCTTGGGTTGATAGGAATATTCCTTGCGGCTCCAATCGTGGCTTCTTTCAAACTGCTCATCACATACATTTATCGAAAAATGACCGATCAGGATCCATGGGAAGGGTTTGAAACCATCGCAAAACCAATTCCACTACGACAAATTGTGAAAAATTCGTGGGAAACCTCAAAAAAGTTTTTGGGTGAATTGGTTGTTTTCACGATAAATTTCAGCAAATGGCTTGTCCAAAAATTTAAGACCTGGTCAAAATTTTTGTCAAACAACATCAAAGATTTTCGCGAGAAAAGAAAGGATAGAAAAAATCATGAACAATCAGGAAATCAGACCGCAAATCATCGCTCAAACTGAGAATTTTGTCGCCTGGCGCGCAGATGAGCCGGATGGAGAGACCACATATCATCTTGACATTAACAACCTGACAATCCATTTCTTCCAGGAAGAGTGGGATGAATTTATGGAATTCAGGAATCTTCTGGGGAAGGTGGCTAACGAAAAGGTGGATGAAATTTTAGCGGAAACCACATCTTTTCTGGCCACTCTCGAACAAACCGGTAATAATGAAAATGTTTACGTTCTGGAAATTTCAGGCGCAACAATTTATTTATATGAAGCAGATTGGCTGGAATTCAAGGAACTGATTAAAGAATTGTAAGTTCCGGACTAAAACAGGATAGCGCTGAGTTCAGATCGAAATTGTTTCTTTTGTGGATCAGAATCCGGTATTAATTCCAGAATTCCAATGATCACTTTTGATACCGCCTGATCATAATAATTGCGGTCCTGTTTCAATATCTCTAACAGTCCGTCAACAGCCAGATAGTACTTGTTATCAATGGCGAATTTCATCGCACGTGAGAACGCGAAATCAAGCGGTTCCTGTTGAGGAAGGGTGCCTGCCTGGTATTGTGACATCGCTTTGACGAGCGGCAGAAGTTTTCCTGCTGAATCATATAAGGGAGACGCAGGGAAATCTTTAAGAATGTAATATGCTTCCAGCGGTTCCGCACTGTGAATGTAGTTCATCGCCAATCCGAAAGAAGCCTCTGGGTTCAACGGACGCTTTTCCAAAATCTCTGTAAACAACCTACCCGCGGTCTTGTAGTCCTTTTGATTCAGGTATGCGTATGCCTTTTCGATTTCCAGCTTCATCGGATCCGGAATGCGAATCGAATTAATTACCTGGACAACTCTGAATTCTGGTTGATAGCCAATCAGCTCTTGATGAATGTTCCCCTGATAGATCATTTTCAATGTAGGCAATGTATAGACTGCGAATTTGGATGACAGCAACGGGCTTTCGTCAATATCCACCAGTGCCAATCTGATCTGGTTTCCATAGCGGGCAGTTATTATTTCCAGCATTTTGCGGTATTCAATACTAGGCTTTGACCATTTTGCCCAGAATGCAACGATCACGAGTGAATTCAAAGAATACTCGATTACTTCCGTATTGAAGTTATATTCATTCACTTCTATGATGTTGTTTGAATTCCAGAACATACCAACTCCATCCCTTTATTCATCCTCTTCCGCAGTCCTGGAAGGAAATCTCATTTCGATTATATCCCCGTGATGGTCCAGGACAATCTTCATGCCCATCATTCCCAGATAAGCTAAAGCATCCTCCGGTATACCGCTGGCAAACAGGTAATTTAATTGTTGGTCGATATTCTTCAATTGAGTGACTAAAACTGCCTTTGTGAAGATATCATCTTTCCCCATCATCGTGGCAGCCTGCTCACCGAGGTAATCTTCGTTGCCTGCGATCTGGCTGGTAAAGTGATTCAGCACCTGTCGGTCAACCGGCTCAGAGGAAATATAGCGTTTAAATCCATTGTCATCCACAATATAAAACGACTCAGCTCCAACCTGCTCAGTTTGAACCATCTTGTCATTTTCGTCGTAAACTAATCCATAAAATAATGCTTTTAATGCCATTCAATGCTTCCTAAGGGGTTAACCCTTCAATTCCTGGTAAGACGTATCGTTTTTGGGCTGGTTGTTTATTTAGACCAGCATCTGAATCCTGATAAACTGAGGCGACGGTCGCTGATTCATTTCTCAGATAACAAAGGATCCCGTCCGTGATTCCGCGAGCCACCTGCTCAGTGTCTTCCGTCAACGTACGATAATCCAAATTCAAATATCCCACTTCAATTAGAGCCGCGGTTGTGTAATCGTTGAGCGTCGAGTAGTTATAAAAGTTTTCAGGGTCAGAAGAGGCTGTATTCCCGAGATATGCCAGTTCTGTTCTCTTTGAGTATCGGTCAATCAGACATTGATTTAACTTCAACGCTTCCGCAGGGTAAGCCACTTTTCCAATATTGGCAACTTTGAAACCAGTAGCCAATCCGTTGCCATACTCGCAGGTATTGGTATGAATCGCCAAAAGTGCCAAACCGACGTAATCATTTAACGCTGAATCAAATTCCTGTAACAAATCAACCTGATAACCATTTGCAGATAAGTTATCCCGCACAATCGTAGCAATTCGTAAATTGACATCAACTTCGCGCAGGTTATTCAATTCCGGACCACATTGATGGCCGGAATCAACACCCCAATGTCCCGCGATGATTCCTATTCTGCTCTGTTCGTTCGGAAGCAAAGTAGGCAACTGACCGTCAGTAGCAGACTGGGGGGTGTTTCGCAAAATCGGCGCAATCGATGAGATATCTTCACCCGGCGTGAAATATACCAGGATCGTTGCTGCGATTACCGCAGTCACGAGAATTGTCGTAATCGATCTTAAAATTGAGTACTTTTTCAATCCAAAAGCCCCCCTAGAATAAGTATAAACGAAAGGGGATCATTTATTCCCAAGGGAGCTGTTTCTTAGAAATTATTTATAAAAGTCTAGACGATTTGAGTCTTACCGACATCTCCCACAAGATAGGAATAAATTGCCACACCAAAAGGAAGGGTAAAGATCACACCTACATAGAAAAGGGAAATGCCAACACCAGCCACGATCAAACTCAAGATGGCAGCGACAAGCAGTTGAAAATAGACATTTGTATTGTACCGAATCGTATGATAAGTCCCTTTAAAGTCAAAGGTATCGCGTAAAACATTTTTCCGTAATAATTTATATATAATGACGGGCAGCAAAAGAAGGATTAAGAAAATATAGAAAAATTCGACTACATTGACAATCAGGGCAATGAGCTGCAGGCCAGCTCGCTCAATGAATCCACGAAATAAAGCAGCCCAAAGACCATTGAGAATGGCAGAAAACAGATAAACAATCAGCATCGGAATCAGATAAACCAACAGTGAGACAGTCAACTTCAACCCATTTTTGAAAATTGCGAACGTTGGTTTTTCAGGCAACCTTACAAAAGAATTGTTTCGGACATTCAAGACGATCTCCATCATCCAGCCTAACAGATAAATTAACCCGACAAACGGAATGATACCGACCAGTCCGGTGATCAGGATTTTTTTCCACCAGTCCTTTTCTGTGAAAACATAGGTAATTGCGCGCGTAAAATCCATCTTAATCCCTTCTCCCAAGTATTATATTACTATATACGCATGACACAAAAAAATGTTGCGGAGATGGGATAAACAAATGATCAGGATCAAGGATAAACTCTATCGTATTCCAATCGAAATTTATTGTAGCCTACTGGGTTTGGTTTTTATCCTTTTAATTTTCAGCGTTCAAAATGTCAATCCACTCAACTTGAATTGGGCATTAAATGGGGGTGGAGATAATTTCCAGCATTATATTGGATGGCGGTTCTATCGAGATGCCAGCTGGACACGCTATTTATTCTTCATGCAGAATTTGAATTATCCAGTCGGCTCATCCGTCATTGTGACGGATTCCAACCCGCTCTTTTCTTTCTTCTTTAAACTCCTTCGGGATTTCCTGCCGAACGCTTTTCAATTCAACGGGATTTGGATCGCTTCATGTTATGCGTTGAGCGGCTATTTCTCCGGTTTAATTGGAAAAAACCTGTTACTAAACAAGTGGCAAACGATTCTGCTGGCTGGATTTGTGTTATTTAATCCGGTTGTGATCCAACGCGTGGCAATTCATGATACCCTGGCTGGTCACTGGCTCATTCTGGCAGGCATCTATTTGATCACCCAAAAGGAACAATATCGCGCTCCGCTCTGGTGGGGATTGTTAATCCTGCTTACCATGCTGATTCACATCTATTTCCTGCCGATGATTTTGTTTTTACTGGGACTGCAGCTGATTCTTCAATTCAACGGCTCACTTCGCAAAGCGCTGATACCCCTCGTGGTCGCTGGCATTGTCATCACTGGTGGGTACTTCTTAATCGGGTATCAGTTCATCGAACCATCAGGTGGCAGCTATGGCGAACTGTCAATGAACCTGAATGCGTTCATCAATCCTGATGGCAGCTCCTCGTTGATCGCGGATCGTCCAACCTTACCCCTCCAGTACGAGGGATTCAACTACTTTGGTTTAGGGTTGATCTTGCTGACAATCGCCGGTATCGCATTGGGAATCCCGTTGTTATCAAAACGCAGCCTTTTGGTCGTGCTCTACTCGCTGTTGTTTTTAGGATTCGCAGTTTCAAATGTCGTTGTTTGGGATCGGACGGTTCTTGCCAGGATTCCACTCTCGGAAAAACTAACCGATATGTTGTCAACCTTTCGATCATCAGGACGATTTGGCTGGCCTTTTTTTTATCTGACATTGGTTTTTTCGATCAAGAAGATCTCGGATTTCGCGAGAAAGTCCAATATCAAAACACGTCTTGTACTGAACATCCTGTTGATCATATTGTTTTGTGTGCAGCTTATTGATTTAGCACCCTGTTTTACCAATTATTCACAGCGCTTTCGATCCGCAAAAAACGAAGCACCAGTCCTCTCCACATCAGCATGGACAGCTCTTTTTGACAAGGTAAGCCACGTCGTGGTAACCGATGGTGATGCAAAATTAACCGACGCCTTCATGCTGATGGCAGCTGATCACCAGCTGACTTTCAGCGGGGCTGATGACGCCAGAAAAATAAAACCGATCTTCGGCGGAGAATTGATCCCTGTTGAGGAGCTTATTCAAATAGATGCGCTAAAACCTGATACGCTGTATATTTTATTAAATGAGAAAGCGATAGCGCTCGCTGAGGAAAAGGTTCCTGACATGATTTCGGAGCTGGATGGAATTAAAAGAATCCTGATCGAATAGAATCCATAAAAAAGCCTCCGGCATATTTCCGGAGGCTTTTGGGGTCAATTTTTATTTTAGTAATAATTGTTCCTCTCATCAACCTGTAACATGCCCTGACCAAATGCATGGGCGAAGAAAGCCATTGAATAAGGCATTGAGAAAAGAAGTCCGATAACGCACAGAATCACTCCCAAACCGCCAATAAATTCAGCTAACATGCTGAGTAAAATCAGGATGATGATCACTTTCAAATTCTCAATGACCATTTTCCAGATCCTGGGAAAATTGAAAGCTTCCTTCCAGTTATCAGTTTTCACATATCGCATGTACCCCGCTAACAGGAAAGCCTCCAAAACGATCGACAGGATGAAAATTAAAATACCAACCGTGCATATCATGCCAACAAAAATAATCTGGATAGCACTCTGCTCAGTATTAGACAACAATCCTGATAAAGCCTGTGTGAAAAAGCCCAGGATTGCAATCGGAATTGAATAAACTATCCCAATAATCGTTACTTTGAATCCATTTGCTATGTATCTTCCGAAATTCACTTCGGGCAGAAGCTCAGTTCTTGAAGCATGGTAACGCCTGGCGATTTCCATCATCCATCCAGTCAAATATAATATTCCCACAATTGGGATTAAGCTAATCAAACCCGCGATGATCAGTTTCGAGATCCAATCCTTGTCATTACTTACGAACGAAAAAGCTCTTGAAATATTCATTTTGCTCCTTTACGTAAACTTTCCTTGATATGAATTTTCACTTTACTTACGGATTTTCAACCGGTTGGTTGCAACGTCTTCAGAAATGAACATATTCGTCAACATTGATCACAAAAGCCACACCTTTCTGGCCGCTGTTTGTCAAATCAATATTGTTTTTTACAACTTTCAGGGCATCCTGCACCTGTTCATCTTCGACACCAATCAAAAGCGTAGAGTTTCCTTTTCGCAGGAAACCACCTGTGGATGCGATTTGGGTGACGCGGAATTTATTCGTAGTTAGCGCAACGGATACCGCATCCGTAAATGAATCAGGGAAAATAGTAATGATAAGCTTCATTTAGAACTCCTCATAATGCTCAATTTCGATTCCAAAAATGGTTCCACCACCAACTGTGATAGGCGTAGGGGTTGGCAGAGGGACCACAGTCGATTCCATCGGGATCGCAATATATTCAATTCGCTGCTGACAGGTATCACGGAGAACGTTCAGAATCGTCTGATGGGTTTCTTCTGTCGTTCGAATCAACAGCGTCATGTTTTTTCTTCCTAAAAATCCGCCAATGCTTGGCATTTTATTAAGCGAAATATTCAACTCCGAAAAAGCCTTTTCCAGCAAATCCACATCCTGCGATTGGACAATGGCAATTAACATCTTTTCATTCGTTTCATTCATAATCTGCTATTCCTTATAACCTGTAGTATAAAATTATACTTGATTTGACAAGGAGTTCTCTCAAGTACACCGCTCCTTTTCGTTATGATAAGAGTTTATTTTCTTCAAAAACATTTGATTCTTAGGTTCAGGGATTTAGTGCAACGGATGAGGAGATAGAATCATTCGTATGCAATACACAAGATTGAGTGGAGTAGAAAGAGAAACAATAAGCAAGAGACTTGTTCAAAATAAGACCATACGGTCA
>JAAZKE010000071.1 GCA_012799995.1 Chloroflexota bacterium
AACACAATCACCCGCTGATCAGCGGGTGATTGTGTTTGTCTTCTCTTTTGCATATTCTGGGTAACGCAAGTATTAGCCTGCTGATATCAGCCATAGGAATTCATAGGGTTGTAACGTCAGCTCACCCGTGGCAATCTGCTTTCCGGTTACCAGGTCAATATACTTACCATTGTCTTCCGGAAGCGCTCCTGTTACTTGCCTGTCAGTGAGGTTGTTGAGCACCAGAATTCGTTCTGAATCCAAAATTCGATCATAGGCAACAACAGTCTGTTTGCCAGACACAAATTCTCTCCAGGAAAAGCTCCCGCGTGCAAACGCAGGGTTAGCTTTCCGAACGGCAATCAAGTGTCGTAGCTGATTCAGCAGTGAACTGGGATCGGCTTCCTGTGCTGCAACATTGACTTTGGTATAGCTGTATTCGCCAAAGTCAATCACCGGAGCATAAAGCTTTTCTTTGGGTGCATCCGAAAACCCGGCATTTTTGGAATCGTCCCACTGCATCGGTGTGCGCAGTCCATTGCGATCAAACAATCGAATGTCATCGCCCATGCCGATCTCATCCCCATAATAAAGAAATGGAGCGCCGCCCATCGTCAGCAGCAATGAATGCATCAACAGGATCTTGCGAATATCTCCATCCATCAATGGTGCCAGGCGACGACGGATGCCAAGATTGCGCCGCTGGTTCGGATCAGGTGCATACACCTGCCACATCCACTCACGCTCCTCAGGAGTGACCATTTCGAGCGTCAATTCGTCATGGCAGCGCAAAAAGGTACCCCATGTGCAACCTTCTGGCAGGTCAGGTGTACGTTCAAGAATCTTTTTGATCGGTTCTGCATCCTGCGCTGCCAGCGCCATAAACAGCCTGGGCATCAGCGGAAAATGGAAATTCATCATCATCTCATCACCATCACCGAAGTATTCGATGACATCCTCAGGCCACTGATTGGCTTCACTGAGCAGCAGCACATCTGGATTGTAACCGTCTACAAAAGCGCGCATGCGTTTTAGAAAAGCATGGGTTTCCGGCAGGTTTTCGCAGTTGGTGCCTTCGCGTTCAAACAAATAGGGAGGAGCGTCTATACGCAATCCATCTGCTCCCAGATCAATCCAGAAACGAACGATATCGAGCATTTCCTGCTGCACTGCCGGATTGTCATAATTCAGGTCAGGCTGACTGGCGAAGAACCTGTGCCAGAAATACTGTCCTCTTTTTTCATCGTAACTCCAGTTGGAAGGCTCAGTGTCAAGAAAAATGATGCGCGCGTCCGGATAGCCTTTGTCATTGTCAGCCCATACATAATAATCTTTATATTTTTCATACTCTGGATGATTCGGATCGCGCGATGCCTGAAACCAGGGATGCTCTTCGCTGGTATGATTCGGAATGATCTCAACGATCACCTTTATGTTATGTTCATGAAATGCTTCTACAAGGTTCTTGAAATCATCGATGGTGCCATATGCATGGAAGATGTTCCTGAAATCCGATACATCGTAGCCATCGTCGTTGAGCGGGGACGGCATGATTGGTTGAAGCCAGACTGCATCGACTCCCAACGACTTAATGTAGCCGACCTTGCTGCGAACGCCTTCGAGATCACCCCATCCGTCTCCGTTGGAATCTTTATAGGCCCGAACATTTAATTCCAGAAAGATTGCATCCTGATACCAACGAAGCTTTTCAGTTTCCATTCATTCTCCTATCAGTCTGGTATAGTGAAGCCCCCACCTGACATGCAAGCACACCAATCCCGACTAAAACCTTTCCTGATTTATTATCCTTTGACTGCACCAGCCATCATGCCGCGTACGAAATATTTCTGCAACGAGAAGAAAACGATCATTGGCACGATCATTGAGAGAAAGGCTGCGGCGGTCAGCAGATGCCAACCAGCACCCATCGATGTAACCATGTTGCTGATCTGATATGTCATAACCGGCTTAGTACCTCCAAGGAAGACCAGCGATACCAGCAGATCATTCCACACCCACAGAAACTGGAAAATCCCAAGGCTAGCAACAGCGGGCATTGTGAGCGGCAGTACCAATTTCGTGAACGTGGTCCAATGGGTAGCACCATCAAGATAAGCGCTTTCAAACAGTTCCCGTGGCAAACCACCCATAAAATTCCTCAACAGGTAGATTGCATACGGTAACCCAAAACCGGTATGGAACAACCACACAGCCAGAAAAGTACCGTTGAGTCCAAGCGCAGAATACATCCTGAGAACGGGAACTAATGTCATTTGCAGCGGTACGACCTGCAGACCTACCAGAATTGCAAAAAGCACATACCGTCCTCTGAAGTCAAACCAGGCAAAGGCATAGGCTGCGAACGCTGCGAACAGAATTGGCAAGATAGTCGCGGGTATTGTTACCACGACGCTGTTCAAAAACGCGCGTCCCATTCCACGCGGGTTGAGAAGGTCAGAAATGTCGCATTTATACCCAAGTGGTTTGGAGCCATCGTTGCAGTCTTTTCGATAAGTAGTAGTTCCGCGATAACCAGTCAGTGCGTCGATATAGTTGTCAATCGTCAGGCGATTACCCAACTGTTGAAGATAGGTGCCCTCAGATTTGTTAATTTCAGGTCCATTATTTACATAAAAAACAGTCCACCAGCCAGTCGTGTTGATAAGACTTACCGGCCGAAACGATGTCACCAACAGACCGATGGTAGGGATGAGCCACAAAATAAGAATGACGGAAATAGCAATCGTGGTGAAAACTTTTCCACCACCTTTTGTTCCAGCGTTCATCGCATCACCTCCTGTTGCATAAAGCGGCGAATGTTCATCACGATAAACGGGATGATGGCAATCACCAAAATCACAGCGATCGCAGTACCGCGACCATCCTGCGAATTGGTGTACATTTCTGTGTACATGCGTGTTGCGATCACATTGGTGCTGAAGTTTCCACCGGTCATCACATAAACGATGTCAAACAGCTTGAGGACGTTGATAACCATCGTTGTAATCACAACGGTAATTGTCGGTGCTATGATCGGAACCATAATGCTGGTAAATACTTTGAACTCTCCAGCGCCGTCAATTCGCGCGGCTTCAATCACTTCATTGGGAATTGATTTGATCGCGGAGCTGAGAATCGTCATGCAGAATCCGGTCCACATCCAGATTCCCACAATGATCAGCATGAAAGTGTTAATCGGGATCGTTGAGAGGAAAGCGACCGGTTCCCCCCCCAGGGAAGTAATAATTGCGTTCAGCAGGCCTGTTTGTACCTTAGAGGTACCGTAATTGTACATAAATCGCCAGATTACACCCGCTCCCACAAACGAGATAGCCATCGGCATAAAAATGACAGATTTCGCCAGCGCTTCATGTTTTATTCGATCCGCCAGCACCGCAAATACAAGGCCTAAAACAACTGTACCGGTAACCATCACCACCAGCCATTTGAGCATGTTTCCATACGAAGACAGCCAAAAGGAATTCCAGGCTGTGCTGAAATTCGTTGTATCCAGCTCTGCCGTCAGTGCGTAGCGGTAATTTTCAAAGATTCCCCAGCATGGTTCTCCTTCTACACAGGTTGTCGCTGCTGAGGCTGTACCATTTTTATTAAGGAAACTAAGATTAATTGTATTAATCATTGGATAGACGATAAAAATCGTCATAATAATGAGAGCCGGTAGCACATAGAGCCAGGGGATCACTTTCCCCTGCTTCATCACCGGTGCAACATTTGTTTTTGCCATCGGTTCCTCCCCGGAGATGAAGGAGGTGCCAATATCAGGCACCTCCTCTAAAATAGTGAATTATTCTTTTAAAGCTTCTGCCTGAGCTGCTGCAATCGTTTCCAATACTTTATCCAGGTCACCGCCATTGACATAGTCGGTCACACCTGAAAATTCGGCTTTACCGAATCCGCCGGGAATTGAATCTCCAATGTCAGGAGTGAAAGCTGTTGCGCCAGCCAGAATCTCGGCCTTCTTCAGAAGGGTTTCATCCACATAAGCTTTTTCACCAGCCAGGTTGGGGGTCAGATCAAAACTGGCTTTCGCCCATTCCTCACCACCTTTAGCACTGCTGAGATAAGCTACAAAAGCTTTGACTGCGGGCTTATCGCTGAATGCCATCATCCAGTCTGAGCCGCCCTGCAGACCTTTCGCACCTGGAACGCCAAAGAAATCGAAATCAGTTCCGTAGACCAAATTCGGATAAGTTCCCAAAATTGTGCCCATTGCAAATCCGGACTGCTTTACCATCATCGCTTCAGGTTCATCCGCAAATACTTTAAGGATGGCATCGTTGAAACCAGTTGAGAGCGTACCCTGAGCGCCGCCAATGGTATACTTCTCGTCAGTAGCCCATTTGCCATAAGTTTCATAGGCAGTTTTTACGCCAGCATCACTGTATTTAATGCTGCCATCAATCAGACCATTAACATATTCTGCTCCTTGCTGAACCAGCAGAATATCCTGAATAAAGTCAGTTCCGGTCCATCCGGTAGCATCACCAGATTCGAAGCCCATTGACCAGGGGACTTTCCCATCAGCGACCATTTTTTCAACAAGAGCATCTAACTCTTCCCAAGTGGTGGGGACAGTATAGCCAGCTTCTTTAAACTGTTTCGGGCTGTACCAAATCAGCGTTTTGATGTCAGCTTTGGCTGGTAAACCAAGCCATTTTCCATCGACAGTACCCAGAGCGCGCCAATTCTCAGCATAATTTGCTTCATTGATGCCCAGATCGGTCATTGGGATGAGTTGATCTTTATACTGAATCAGCTGAGGAGTTTGCCAGAATGCCAGGTCCGGTGGTGTGCCAGCCTTTACACGGGTATCCAGCAGAGCCTGATCACGTGAGGATTCGGGGGTGATTGTTACACCGCAGGCTTCGACAAAGGGAGCCAGAACTGCGGTAAATTTTTCTTCTTCTGCTCCAGACCACTGATAGAGCAGACTGATTGTATCACCAGCTTTTACATCCATACAATCGATTTCAGCTGCTGCAACTTCATCAGCCGGTTTCTCGTCAACTGCGGCAGCCTCATCTGAGGCTTCAGGTTCACTGACAGTCGGTTCTTCCACAGTTTCGGGTTCGCTGACTGTAGGCGCTACTGTTGGAGTAGCGGTTGGGGTTTTCCCGCAGGCTGAGATCGCCAAAATGACGACCAACAGAACTGCAATCAAACTCCAAAGTTTACTTTTCTTCATTTTGATCTCCTTTTTAAACATTATTTTGGTTGGCTAACATTGATACGACATTAGATTGATAGGCATCTCCACGTAAGACAGCTGTGGAGTTACGAACGATAAGCTCAGCCGACAGGGTAATCGATCGGCTTTCCGGCGCTTCACCTTGCATGATGCGCATCAACAGATGGCAGCTCTGTGAAGCAATTTCACGGGCAGGGACATGGATCGTGGTCAGTCCCGGACCGAGATGGGCAGACATAGGGATATCGTCAAATCCGACGATAGAGAAATCATCAGGAATATTTCGACCGCTCTCTTGTATAGCATGAATAGCACCAACGGCCACGTTATCGCTGGCAACAAAAGCGGCTGTCAATTCTGGATTCCGATTCAATAATTTTTTCATGGCATCATAACCTGATTGTGAGTTGAAATCTGCCTCAACAACCAGTTCAGTCCGTGGTGCCAAACCAGCTTCTTCGAAGGCAAGGTAATATCCTTCCAACCGTTGAGCAGCCGAGGAATAAAGCGTAGACGCATTGGTTATGCACCCAATATTACGATGGCCAAGTTCGAGCAGATGACGGAGAGCGATCGCCGCAGACTCGCGGTTGTCAATATCAACCGAGTAAAGCTTTGACGATGGTATCTTTCCCATGATCACAGCTGGTATTTCAGCCTGCTCAATCGCAGATAATCCGGAGTCATCCAACCTTGGAACCATCAGGATCATGCCATCAATATGTTTCGCCTGCGCTAATTCAAGATATGTCTCCACCTGCTGCCCAGGTTCCACCCACTCAATCAGCAGCGATGTACGGTATGTTTTAACCGTATCCAGTATGCCTCCAAGAATTTGCGGCAGGAAGGTGTCCGTTGCAATGTAATGGGGAGCGCGGGTCATCAGCAGACCTATTGTGTTAGCCTGATTGGATGCGAGTGCGCGGGCTGAGGCGTTCGGAACGTAACCGAGCTCGCGGGATGCATTCAGTACGCGGTTGCGAGTTTCCGGTCGGATCGAGATCCCCTTGACGTCATTCAGCACAAAAGATACTGTCGTCCGGGAGACTCCAGCATGATCTGCCACGTCCTGACTCGTGATCCGTTTCTTCATTATCCCTCGTTTTGCCGCACATCTGAATTAATTAACGCGCGTTAATTCAGCCTATTTATAGTATAGCGACTTTTCTGTCAATAGTCAAGCAGGGAATTCACAGGAGGATATTTTTGATACATTAATGAACGCCTACAACAATTTGACGCCTTCATTGAATAATCTTAAGTTGTAAGATTAAGAAGTTAACGATTTATTTTATTGATAACGAACAGATTGATTGACCACGCCATTTCAAAAGCTGGAGGTAGAAAGATAAAAGATATTCGAACCGTTCTCAACTACACCGCCGTTATGCTGGACGATGATGTGCGTGGCTTAGCCTACACGAAACGAGCTGGATTGCTTCTGTGGTGTAATCAATGAAGCGGGAAGCATCATCGGAAGGAGCGCATCCGAAATAATTCCGTGGCTGAACAGCAAGAATCTTTTGGCAGCATCCATAGTATTTACAACAGTTCGAAACAAAACTAGAAATTTTTTTTAAAATATTGACCTCGTGATAAAATGAGTCTGAGCATTTTTTAATTAGATAGGGAGGAAATGATTCAATGATTAGAAAAAAACTGATGGTCGTATTTGTGTTGTTTTTATTAGTGCTCTCAATTTGTTCGTTTGATCAAGTAAACTTCAAATCCATGGATGCCTATACCGCTAATTCTATGGACAAGTTGGTAAACAAAGCCGGTGAGAACGTCTTCATGGCCGGACACTCAAAAACCTCTGAGTATGAAGTTGACTACACGTATACCGTCGGACTCGACGAAAACGGCGAAAGGTTCTTCATTTACACGGACAGCAACGGATATGAGGAAATCGTCGAGGGAGGAAGAGGCTATGGCTACGACCCTGATTCGGGTAAATTATTTTTAATAGCCTATATTGGCGATGCATACGAGAGCGAAATGAATGATTTGTGGAATAGCTTTCCGATTGTCAAAACTGGAGACTATGAAAATGATGACCAATACATCACAGATATTGAGCAAGAGGGTAATAATATAACTGTGAGCTACGATTTCCCCGATGAAACTGACGAAGCCGAAGAGGGATCGCGGGCATTTACCACCTTCGTTGCAGATGCTGAAACGCTTTTTTTCGAGAGCGGCAAGACAGTTTTTACATCGGCCGACGGCACAGTGACAAGAACGTTAGACACCACAACGGAGCGCAACAAGCCTTATACAATAGACGAAAAATATAACCATGTATTTACCGAGGATAATACGCGCACCGTTACGGTCATAGTAAATCCAGGCACCACCGAAGAACAAACGCACGTTTTTACCTTGCCAGTTGATGTAGGTCTTAGTATAAGAACGCAGCCAAGTATGAAAGCCTATGCGGATGCCGCCTGCACCACTCCCTTACCTAAAGCAGAGCTTGATGAAAATGGAAATTTCCCTTTGGAGACAACGATATATCTATTACCCGCCGAAGAGTAAAGAGCAATTGTTAATAAGCTCTTATGTGATATAGAGATTGACAGGGGCAAACTCCATGTTTTGCCCCTGTTGGTCTTTTTCTGTATCAGTGGCCCTGCCCTTATTCAGCAAACATGCCGTCATTATGCCCAGCCTGTTTACTCGGATAATTGGAAGTTAATAAATAAATTTTATTTATCATAATATTACACAACATTTTGATGCTACCGTTGAATTGTGTTAAGTTGTAAGATTAAGAAGAAATCGAAATATTAAAAAAAGTGTTTTTTAAAGAAAGAGTCCTTTTATGATATCGAACAGATTGATTGACCACGCCATTTCAAAAGCGGATGATAGAAAGATCAAGGATATAAGAGCCGGTCTCGCCTATACCGCCGTAATGCTGGATGATAATTCGTGCGGCTTGGCGTACACATTCCGGAACGAGCTGGATTGCATCTGTGGTGTGATCAATGAAGCGGGAAGCATCATCGGAAGGAGCGCATCTGAAATAATTCCGTGGCTGAACAGCAAGAATCTTTTGGCAGCATCCATGGGGCTTGCAACCATTAATGCAATCCTGAATATCTCTTCTGACCGTTGGGAGGAAGGGAATATCATAACAGATCTCAAAGTTGCCCCGACTGATACTTTCGGTATGGTGGGCAATTTCAGGCCCATTTTGAATGTGATCAAAAATAAGATAAACAACATATACGTCTTTGAGCGCCACCCGGAAAAAGATCTTAGTTTGTATTCCATGGACGATATACCTACACATTTGTCAAAATGCAACCTGGTCGTGGTGACCGCTACCAGCATCATAAACCACACAATCGACGAGGTGCTTTCGTACTGTTCTGGTGCGCAGGAGGTTTACCTGGTCGGACCGTCATGTCCGATGAGTCCCGAGATCTTCGGTGATTATAATGTCACAATTCTTGCGGGGGACGTGGTGACATCTCCCGAACGTACGTTGCAGATTGTCAGTCAGGGTGGCGGTACCAGGGCAATGAAAAACACTATGATGCATGTTCTTGCCAGACTCCCTAAATAACAAAACTTAGATTTCGTAACTCCTAATAAGCATCATCCATTAAACCATACTACTGATGTTGGGTCAGGAACTCATCAAGTGCTTTCTCAATTTCTTCACTGTGTCCCGTCATCATATGCCCGCCATCAGGGAAAGAAACGAGCGTGATATTAGGGAAGCGATGTTGAACATTTTTCACTTTCTCAAAACTTGCTACAGGGTCATCTTCTGAATGTAGAATCAAGACCGGTACTCTTAACGCTTCGATGGGATACTGCTCAAAGTTTCTCTCCATATCCGGATTAGTCAGCCTTCCATCTAAAATAACCCCTGTTTTTCTTTCAGCAATGGGTTGTATGTTTTTTACGGTTGATGCTGGCATTCCCATTAATAAAGGCATGAGCGGACTGATCAGATACATGGCATAATCGGATAACAACAGTTCGGGTGGTGCTTGATATTCAAGATAAGTATCTGGTTTTTTATTGACCGGCATCGCCGAACAAAACAGGATTAAGCCCTTGACACGTTCTGGGTAATCCAGTGCAAAACGAATAGCAGGAGTCCCACCTGCGGACGTCCCTAAAACAAAGACTCGATCAATTTCCAAATAATCAAGCAATTCCTTGAATGCAGCGGCTTGTTCCTCGGGTGTTCCATTCTCCTTTACATCAGAACCGAGGTAACCAAATCGTGACGGTGCGAGCAATCGGTTCTTTGATTCTCTGTTTTTTACGCTGTCATATGCCTGATCATATCCGCCGAAAATACCATGAATGGATAAAATGGGTTCGCCTTCACCCGCATCGATATAGGTCATCAAACCATATGACAGATTCGCTATATTCGTTTCATATGTATTCAGTTTATCCTGAGCCCTATGTAATCCAGTAATACAACGTATGCCTTGGATTAAAAAATACAGGATAATTGTCAATAAAAAAGCGCATAATAACCGCTTCATTTTTCCATTCCAGATTTTCCTGTTTTTCTTTGTCATCTTAGATGTTCTCCTGCTTTTATTCTTTTTTCTTTTGCATTAGAGCCTCAATTGAATGCGTCTATAAAATGTTTAAAATTTTCGTTATCAGTCGAAAAAAGCATTGATAATCATTTTCACAGCGCAGATCAAAACCTAAAAGCTCATTACTAATTAGACGATTCAAAAAAGCAGATTGGATCGTGGATAGTAGTATGAACGCCTTTATCTTCCTGATATTTTCCGGTTCTACATCCGGAATCACCTTGAAAATGGCTTTATAACTTACGGATGAGTTGCTTTCTATATTTGGTTGCGAAAGGTCGCCCAGCATGGAAATTTTCGATATTTCCGGATTGTTTATAAGAAAAGTAAAAACGCTTGCAGTAAAAGATGCAATATCAACATCATGCTTGCTGGCACCATTTTCTTTGTCTGATGAATTACCTTTTTCGGAAAAAGTCTCAATGACATGGGAGATAATTCGCTGGACACATATTTCAATCAGATTCTTTTTAGAACCGAAGTGATAGTTAATGAGTCCCACCGCAACATCAGCTTTGTGGGCGATTCCCCGTACAGTTATATTTTCCACTATACCATTTGACCGCTCGATTAAGGAGATTGTTGTGTTAATGATTTTTTCTTTGATATTCGAGTGATTTTCTATATTGTTTTTCATAGCGACTCCACTTGAACAGCGTTCAATGACATTGTACTGAACACTGTTCAAGAAGTCAAGTGATGTTTTATATTTGAATTACTTCAAAAGCTTTAAAAATTGCTCCGTCAGCGTTCCATATGAAGAGCCAACGCGCGATTTTCATTGCTTTGGAAATATTTTGAACGTTTTTGTCAGACTATGCTGGTCACCTGCCAGAAAAATGTCGCTCGAAAGCACTGTTTTATTCTTTCAGAGACAATTCTAAAATGCCAGTTACCCTTTATAATCATTGTTACGGGAATGACCCACTCATCAAACTGAATATGTTTTTTTAGGAAAGGAGCTGTGATGTACAAAAAAATTGTATCGATCTGTTTTATATTGTTGTTTGTTCTAAGCAGTGTTGGGTTCCAGGACGTTCAGAATACGGGGCCTGTTTCAACCGGAGAAATTGTAGATTCTGCCTGCATTCCGTCGTTTAAGTTCGATCATACGCCACGGGTCGCAGTTCTTTCCGCGTTCAGTCCAGAAATAACACTGTTGCTTGAGAATACAGAGGAGCAAACACAATATGAAGTATTAGGCCGTACCTTCACAACCGGTACCCTGCGCGGCGTTCCAGTTGTGCTTGGGCTGACTGGAGTTTCGATGACGAACGCTGCCATGCAGACACAGGCAGTATTGGACAGATTTAATATCAAAGACGTTATTTTTTCTGGAATCGCTGGAGCTGCGGCTGAAGATGTCAATATCGGCGATGTCGTGATCTGCAAAAAGGCGACCGAGTATTTTGATGTGCATGCGGCACGTGAATTGGCAGACGGTAGTTTTGAGCCACAGGAGGACGCAGACTTAAACCCGTTCTTATTTTTCTTCCCGCAACAGCTGCGTGTGAGCGCTGTTGATAAAGAGGAAGAGGAAATCCGTTGGTTTGAAGCGAATCCGCGCCTTTTGCATTATGCGCAGCAGATCACTGGAAAAGATATCAAGGATTGTGTTGGCGACGCTTGTCTGTCCTATAAACCAAAGCTGATTACGGGAATTGTCGCAGACGGTCCGATCTTTGTGGACAATAAAGATTTTCGACAGTGGATCAACACCGAATTTGGCGCTTCCGCAATCGCGATGGAAACCGCGTCAATTGCCCATGTGTGTTATTCGAACAATGTGCCGTTCCTCGGGTTCCGCAGCCTGTCAGATCTGGCTGGTGGCGGAGAGCATGCAAATGAAATCAGGACATTCTTTCAGCTGGCAGCGAACAATTCAGCATCAGTACTGATGGAGTTTCTTGAGATTTATGCTGAGAACGAGCAATGATCTGATATTTACTTTGAAGTCTGCATAAAGACTATGATGGTTTTGGAATCAGGTTGACTGGACGTCAGCCTGATTCTTTTCCCGACAAAACACTGAATTAATCGCATTTATATTTAGTTTTGCTCAAGTGCATCACCCAATTCAACACAGTCAGGATGAAATAGAGCTGATCGGTCGCTATCATAAACGAAATAAAGACCTGTAATTATATGAATTGTGGTTCTAACTCAGAATCAAGTCTACAGTCGCTTCAGGATTGTGCGACGAAAAGAACTGTTCAGAGAAAAGAAGAATAAATGCAATCATTGAAGTTTTTATCATCCGTTTAGTTCTTTTTGCCGCCTATCCAAAATGTTTAACAACCTACAATTTGATAGGACACAAACTCGAATTAAGCAGAAGCTGGAATGTGCGTTCCGGTTTTATCCGTTATTCAATCTCCGCTCGCTTTGAAATTATAAAGTGGTGCCAGATGGTGTAATATCTCCACCGTTTGATCAAGATACTCCTGCAAACTTTCCAGTGATTTGTAAGCCATTGGCGCTTCATCAAGGGTATCTTTCCGAATCGATG
>JAAZKE010000007.1 GCA_012799995.1 Chloroflexota bacterium
ATATAAATTATGATGATTTAATAATTTATTATTGAAATCAAGAAAACTTCTAAAAATAATCAGAGAAAATTTTTCAAATAATAATAAAATTATTATATTTTTCCAACTGAGTTTATAAAATAGCTAAAGAAAAATCTGAATATCCAAACACAAAATCGTTTTTATAAAAAAATGCCAAAGAATATCTGAAAGAATTTGGTGTTTAATTTTAAAAATTAATCGATAAAGGAGAATAACTATGGCTGAGAAAAAAACAATTAATGAACTTATTATGGAATATTTTAAAGACCACCCGAATATGGATTTAAAGCATGGGCCGGTTGTTGATTATGTAACTCAAGAATATTTAAAGTTTTCTGCTGAACCCCCAAGAGATCCTTGGAGGGCTATCAGAAGTTTACATCAAAATGGTTATCTAATTAAAGTTAAGAAAGGGGTTTACCGCTATGATCCGAATTATAAAGAACAGGTAGATCTTTGGGATTTTGATGAAGAGACTAAAGCTAAGATATTAGAAAGGGATAATTACCGGTGTGTTGTTTGCGGTAGAGGTGAGGAAGATGGAGTCGAATTGACAGTGGACCATAAAAAGCCAAAAAATTCCGGGGGAGATAACTCCATTGATAATGGTCAGACACTTTGCTCACCTCACAACATTTTAAAGAAAAAATACTCTAGAACCGAGGCCGGGAAAAAGTACATAATACAACTTTATGAGGATGCTTTACGGGAAAGAGATGTAGCAATGATAAATTTCTGTGAAGACCTCTTTGAAGTTTTTGATAAACACCATATTGATGAACATATCAAAGTATCAAAGAAAAAGAGTTTTATATGACGAACTACTTGGTAGGTTCCTTTCATCCTAAAAGATTCGAAGATACCGAGTTAGTTTATTAGGTTGAAGAACTCGAATAAACAGAATATCACCTTTCCTTTCTAGTTTAGTGAAATTCAGGCACTTATCAGAAAGAGAAGGTGATTATAGCGTAAAAACGAATTAGTTTGACCGAATAAAGTCGGTATACAAAAAATCACGCATGAGCACAACAAAATAATAAATTCTAAGTTTATGCGTAAAATTTTAAATTATTATTTTCAAAAATAGATAAGAAAAAAAGTGTCTGGAGTATGGTCTTTTACTGACACGAAAAGCTTAATACTAGTTTGGTGACAAGCTTTTTTATGAAGATACTCAATTTTGTGGTCAAAGAGCCGTTGAATTAATAATTGACAAAAAGAAAAAAAGCGCATGATATAAGAATGTTTAATGTGATTTGTGAAGGAAGCATAAGATACTTGGATCAACATATGGCTAAAGATTAAATAATAATAGCTGAATGTGCTAATCTGGGCTAGCACATTCAGTTCCATTCGGAAAACGCGAGTTAAGCACTACCCTTTTTTATTGCTATTTTCCTCACATTTTCCCGATTGACAAACCTCCTTTTTTGTTCTATAGTTGTACTGTCTAAATAGAAAAAACGTTCTATATAAATATGGGGAAATGAGCCATGACGAAGATTTTGTACATTTTAGACAACAGCAGCTTCCTTTTATCTGAAACGGAATTGGAGCTACAGGCTTTCGTGAAGAGTCTTGAAACACAGGAGTTTGACCTGCCATTTTATGCTGAAGTGGAGCGTGTAATTGAGCTCGAATCGATGGCGATCCTGATTCTCCAAAGCCTCAAGCCGCCGCTGAAACAGTTGACCGAGCAACAGCAGCGTGTGGTTCATCATCTGATCCGGGGATTGACTGTGGATCAGATCGCGCTGACGATGTCGCTGAGTAAGGAGACCGTCAATTTTCATATTGCCAATGCTAAAAACCGCCTGAATCTCGGGACGCGCAATGAACTGATTGCGCGCTGCAGTCAGGCAATTCATTTTCATAACCCTGAAAATGCGAATGGATCTGAAAACGGAATAATCCTTGCACCTTAAACAAATGCAAAATGATTATCACTCTTGGGGAACGAAATCCAACTGAATTTCGTACCTTAAAGAACAGGAGGACTCTTATGAACAGGATTCGATTACCTTTAATGATCTGCCTGAGCGTCATCATGATAGTTTCAGGCTTGCTGCCGGTTTTCGCTGCGCAGACGCCTACGCAGAAAATGCCCGAGAAATGTCTTGACCAATATGGAACCGTCCGAACCGACCTGAATTCTGTCAATTCGGACTTTTGTTTTCTCCCCGACAAGACGATGACCTATATCAGTTGGGGCGAATATAAACTTTATAAAAATCTGGGCGTATTGCTGAATCAGACCGATCCGCTTTCACTGGCAAATCCGACTACACAAACTTTTGGATTGCCGGTGGATGGAAGCGCAACGCAGGATCCTTCCATGATGCTGCCGGGCTTCAACCAGCTTCCAGCGGATTCTACCCAGTTGAGCGACAGCACGCTTCAAAATCAGAACATTCCGGATTTCAACCAGCTTCCACCCGGAACATCGGAACTTTCCAATCAAGAACCGCAGAGCCAGGTCATTGATGAAAACCCCGTACTTCTTCAGCCGCTGGTTGACATACCAATACCTACCGCAGAACCTCCTATGGAGGAGGAACCTCCTCAGGTGATGATGATGTCAGTTCCGCTGATCGGTACGATCACGAGTATCACTGGCGTCAGCCCTGCCCAGGGTGATGTCATCAACTCGGCTACCGTCAATTTCTCCTGGTATATGGACGCGGTCGGCGTTGATACCGTTCAAACCAATTTTGTATTGAACATTGACGGTGTTAATTATGCGGTTACGCCGACTTGTGGTCTTGATACCTGCAATGTTACCCGCACCGTTACCGCAGGTAACCATATCTGGTTTGTTACCGGAAAAGCCGGCACGGTTTCAGTCAGTTCGAAACCGATTTCATTCAACGTTGTGCTGAATGCTGTTGCACCGTCCAAACCGGTACTGTTTGCTCCTTCCGGTTCGCAAACCAGCAAAATGCTTACCATGCAGTGGATTCCGGCCACCAATGTGGATAATTACCAGCTGGCATGGAACTATGGAAGTGGAAATGGTACGGCCAGTTTACCGGGCACTGATGCCTCCTGTATGGGCGGATTGTGCAGCCTGCCTATAACTTTCCCCAGTGTTGGCGCTTACACCTGGACGGTGACAGCTGTCAATACTCATGGTACCAATGCTTCGGATCCGATGAATTTTACGATTGCAGCGCCAGCAACAGCACCCGCGAAAGCAGTGTTGGTAATGCCGGATGGCGCTTACACTTCTCCATCGGTCAATTTTGTCTGGAAACCGGTACCCGGTGCAGACGCCTACGCTGTGGTATGGGTGAATCAGTGGGGTGAAACCAATACGTTAACGTTGCTTGCCACTGATGCGACCTGCCTGGCGGGTGATTGTCATGTTGGGGATATCCTGCCTACTGCAGGCTCTTACACCTGGTATGTAATCACAGCAAACACTGCCGGCACCAGCCAATCCAATTCGATGAGCTTCTCATTGAGCAACCAGCTCTCGGTGCCAACTGCCAACACTCCGCGCGGCGCTGTAGGGAATGCACAGCCGTTCACTTATGTTTTCTCCAAGATACAGGACAACGTATACGAATATAACGTCAAAGTCTGGGAAGCATATTCAAACAACCAGGTTGCTGACTACTATTGGAATGTCAGTAAGCTGAATTGCGGTGCCTCCACTTGCAGCGGCTTGGCAACCTCGACCTTACCGCAGGGATATTACTACTGGAAAGTGCGTGCCCGCTCCAATAACACGGTTAGTGACTGGTCAAGTGCCTCGCACTTCAATAATCTGACCTATGCACCGACCCCGGCACCCTCTACCATTCCTTATGCCTACGCTCCCAGTGGCGTGATTTACACTGCAACGCCGACTTTCAGCTGGCGTGCAATCACCGGTGCTTCGGTATATTGGCTGACAATTTATGATGCCAATAGACGCATTATTTACTCAACCTCGATAAACTCCAGTGTCTGCGATTATCGAAATTGCAGTTTCAACCCCGGGTTCACACTGCCAGGCAATGGCAATTACTCCTGGAAGATCGCCGGTGGTGCCTGGAACGGTACCGTCTGGGGCGTTTCTTCGGCGGCCTTTTCTTATCTGGGACAACCGGTGCCCACGATTGTGCCTCAGATTCTGCCGACTGACCTGCGCATTGTCTATCCCAAAAAAGATGATGCCATGAAAGCATCCGAGGCGAAGATCGTCTGGTTGGATGACTTTGATAAGAATGAACGCTTCCTGTTCACAGTGCACTCCAGGGACAATACCGAACTGCTCAAAGTTGAGCTGGATCGGGAATCGGCCTGGTGTGATCGCACCATCTGTACGATTGCCTTTGAGAATATCCCGGTGGCTGATGACTATCGCTTTGAGCTGACACCAATGTCAAATTCCGGCAACGCTGGCAATCCAACCCTCCTGACGATCGATATTACTGATCAGGACCTTGGCTTTGGACCTGTTTATCCGATGGATAACGAATCCGTCATCTCCAAACCGATCTTCAGCTGGCGCCTGCCATCTGATAGCGACCCGGAGGCACAGAAGGATTACGTTTACACGGTGAAGCTTGATAATCGATCTCGCTCAATGGAAGCGATCCTCGGCCCATTCACCTGCGACTCAGTCGGACTCACCTGTTTTGAAGGCGGAGCCTTCCTGACCTTGAAGGAACCGCTGCCGCCAGGCGAATATCGCTGGGGTGTTTCCGTCCAGCAATTGGATACCTATACCGAACCTGTTACTTTCAAAATTCCATAAACTTCTCTGTATGATCAGTAAAAAACACCCATTGGGTGTTTTTTACTGATCCATTTAAGAACTGAAACCCCAGTTTGCGGTAAGATTAACCCGATAGGAATCAGCTTATATTTTAGAGGAGAATCCGATGGGGGAATTGCGCTTCAGCACCTTTACCGCGCTGGAAAATCTGAAAAAACAGTTATGGCGCGAATATGACCATGATCTGCCAACCCTGATTGTCTGTATCTGGGATGGCGAGCATGCAGCTACCGCGATATCGCTCTTCAAAAGTCTGGAAGATGCTGTTCTCCGCAAGCAGGCCAACATTCGGGTGGAATTGCGGGAAATTGATGGTCATGATCTGGAGGATCAGGCGCCGATTGTAATGCTTCTCCCCACCTATCAGCTGAGAACGCACGTTCGCCCGGAAGAAACCGACCTGATCGTCGATGAATTAATAGCTGGTGTCCAATCGGCATCCGATTTTTTCCCGAATAGCCCGGAAGGTGAGGAGCATAAGGAGCCTGCCGGGCAGCCCATTCCATCAGAAGATCCTGCTCCTGTAAAAACCCTGGATGAGAAAGACCCGCCAACAACATTCAGGAACACGCTGCTGGGCGCCTATTTAGTTGCGTCCCGCAAAGCGGCAAATCTGTTCAAACGATGCCCTCAAGCCCCGGTGAAGAAGGCTGAAAAATCGCAGGTTGCGCTGATGCTGGAACGTACCAGGAAATTAATACTTTCGAAATATGATCCGGAGCAACCAATGGTGATGATCTGCGCTTGGGAGGGGCAATGCGCGGTTGAGGCGGTGTCACTTTACGAAGCTTTCAGGACCGCTTTGGATAAATATCACTCGAATGCTACTGTCAACATTAAGAAAATCGATCCTTCCGGCTTTGCAGATCAAGGTCCGCTGGTGATGACTCGTCCTGTTGAGGCTGTGTATGTAAAGGTTAAAGATTACGATGCTGAAATGATCGTTTCACGCACCATCATGCGTGGGGAAGTCCTGGAAGGGCTTCTTTATCACCCGCCAATCGTTGAAGAACCCAAAACCCTGACCCTGGCGGAGTTACAGGAGATGGCTGGGTGCAATCCTGAGCTGGATCGTATTTTTGGCGAGAGCGATGAGACTGATACAAAAGGCAGCCTACTGGAGCTGCCAAAATCGCTGCCGTTATTGGTGCCTGGCAAAACGATTCTTCGTTCCCGCGCTGCCGTCATCAGCACATTGCAACCTTTCCTGCGCTTTTTTGAACAGGAAAGCGTTGAATCGCTGGTGCTACAGACGGTTGAACGGAAAGATGATGGAAAAGGTGATGTAATAATAGAGCCTGACGACCTTAAACAGTCTGAATATCCATTGGAAGAAGCTGAATTGATCACAGTCAGCGATTTAATGAATGAGGTAAACAAGCCAGAACCAGATCAGATGGAGAAGTCTGACGAAGCATTGCAGGATTATTTTGATCGGCCGATCATCGCGGTCTTGTGTGCCGGTGATGCTGACCCGCAGGATGCCGAACGGCTTGCGGTGCTGCTCACCTCAGCGGTAAATTCAGAATCTGCTGACGTGCGTGTGATTCGCCCCGGCAGAAAGACTGCCCCGGGGTTGGGAATCTCTCTGTTATTGATCCCCAGCGGCCTGATGTATGCCAATGTGCGTCCGGAAGAGCTGGATTGGATCCTTGAGAAAACGCTCCGTCAGGGTGAAGTGCTGATGGACAAGCTGGTAGTGAACCCGCAATCGGAACTGAAGATTTTCCGGGAGTCGGATCTGCCTTTTTACCGTCATCAGACTACTTTATTAACCAATCTCGATCATTTTGTTGAAGATTACGATCTTGATGCCATGTTCACCGTCGATGGATTGGACGGCTTGCGCGCTGCGCTTTCTCAGTCGCCGGTTTCGCTGATTCGGGAAGTGAAAGCTGCCAATTTTCGCGATCGCTTCGCCGGAGGTATGCCGTTTGGCTTTCTGTTGGACAATTGCCGCAAGCAAAATGACAGCGATAAATCGATTGTCGCGATAGCAGATTGCGCTCATGGCAGCAATCCTGTGGATATGCTGTTATTGAGCCGATACCTGTTGCGGGTGGTCGAAGGGATGGAAATTGCCGGGTATACGATTGGCTGTAAAAAAGGCGTGATCTATCTGCGGAACGGTACTGATCGGATTTACGAATTCGTAACGACTGCTATTGAGGAATTGCGCCGCCGCCATGTGCTCGGCACTGATCTGCTGGATCAGACGCTTTCCTTTGACCTGGAAGTTTTCCGCTCGGATGGCGAAGATATTGGCGGCGATGTAACCGCTGTGCTGGCGAAAATCGCTGGCGAGGTTCCGTTGCCAAAAAGGCAGCCGCCTTACCCGGTCGAAAGCGGTTTACAAGGGAAACCGACGATCGTCAGTGGTCTGGAGACATTTGCATTGCTGCCGCTCGTTTTCAGCTACGGCAATGAAACGTTTGCTGAAGCGGGTTCCTTATCTGGCGGTGGTTCGTTGCTGGTCCCGGTGAAGGGTGTTCCCGGACATCCGGGAATCGTGGAAGTTTCTTCCACTGCCCGGCTTGAATCCATTTTAAGCGCCTGGAAAGCGATCCCTGCTCCTGACAAAGACCGGTTGATTCGAAATGGACAGCGCGGAAAAATAATTTCTGCTGACCATTTGAATTACGCTTATGAATATGCCTTCCCAATTAGCCGCGAGGTTCAATCTGCTAATGGTCTGATTGTCACAACGGAAGAAACAGTGCTTGGAGAGGTGGTCGCCGAACTTGAAAGCGCTGTGAAAGCGTCTTGCGATCGTTGTGCTACCAGCCGTGTTGGGATTCCCCAGCTGATCTCACTGCTCGCAAAGCAACCGCCTATAGAGGAAAGGGTACTGGCTCTGGCAGAAGGGATTCGTGACGGGGCAGCCTGTTCGCATTGCCGCGATGCCATGACTGCGATCATTTCACTGGTTGAAGCCGCTCCTTCCCTTTTCACGAGCGCACCTCCTTTTATGAATCGCAAAATCAGCGCAGTCCCTGGATTGATGGAAACACAAAGCGCTGATTTTGATCAGAATTTTGCTGACAGGAGGAATCCATGACTGTTCATCTCCTGATTGATAAAAAGCGCATCACTGCTGCGGATGATGCAACTATTTTGACAGCTGCGCGTGAAAATGGGATTGAAATTCCGACTTTTTGTAATTTTGCCGATCTTAGCGCGAATGGTTCCTGCCGGATTTGTCTGGTGGAAGTCACATACGCTGATGGACTACGTCAAACAGTTACCGCCTGCGATACGCCGGTACGGGAAGGAATGCAGGTTTATACAGAGACGGCCGCTGTTAAAAATGCGCGCAAGATTTCTGCGGATATTCTGCTCTCTCAATGCCCGGACCTGCCTGCGGTTCAACGGCTGGCAACAGTTCTGGGTGTGACTGAACCGGGTTTTTCGCTTGAATCCAGTAAGAATCCATGCGTTCAATGCGGTGCCTGTGTGCGGGCATGCAAAGAAAAAAGTGCTGGCGTCCTGGCGTACCACGGCAAGGGTGCTGAGCGAGTGGTCTCAACGCCTGATGGAAAGCATAATGTTGCCTGCGACAGCTGTACTGCCTGCATTCGTTATTGTCCAACCGGTGCGGTTACGCGCACGCTTGGAATTGGCATTGGAACGCCGCTGAAGAAACTGTTCAGTCATCGGCTGAGCTCGCGTGACTGGTTCCGGATGTTTTTCCTGTCCCTGTTTATTGTATTGATGCTGATGACAATTGCAGACGTGCAGATTCAGGATTTTCCAAACAACCTGTTTTCTTTGATGGATCCGTTGCAGGGTGGAGCTGCGCTGATTACCGGCAACCATGAGGTGAAAGCTTTTTGGCCGGCTCTGGTGGTACTGGTGCTGACACTGCTTTTTGGAAAAGTCTGGTGTGGGTGGATTTGCCCGACTGGCACGATTTTACAGGCTTTTGGGAAACGTGGCCAGCGTACCAAAAGGAAAGGTCTGCGCTGTCTTAAAGTGATTCTGTGGGCATTCCTGATGCTGATGGCAGCGTTTGGCTTCATGACCTATTTCTGGTTTGATCCGATTGCGATGCTGGCGCGCCCATTTGGCGTAATTGTCAATGGTGATTTTGCTGCCTCATTGGGACTTTCTATCAATCCATTACTGCGGTTGGCGATCTCGGTAGGACCGCTGCTGCTGATGTTAATACTGAACGCCATTGAGCGCGGGTTCTGGTGCCGTTACCTTTGCCCGCTCGGAGGAATGTTGGGGGTGTTTGCCAGTATTTCACCTAAAAAACAGCGGGTTGATCGCGAAAGCTGTATTGAATGTGGAGAATGCGCAGCCCTGTGTCCGATGGGAGCGATTGACGAGAAAGCGCCGTACATAGCAGATCCGGCTGAATGTACGATGTGTCAGGAATGCGGAGCAAATTGTCCCAAATACGCCATTTATTTTGGTAGAAAGCGCAAAGGGATTGTTACCAATCGTTATCGCCCGGATCGACGCGAATTCCTTACGACTGGCGTCGCATCGGTTTCCCTGGCTGCAGCCGGGTTGGCCATTGCCGATCGGTTTCCGTCTTCGTCCGACTCTGCTCAGCTGTTCCCTCCGGGGGCAGTACGAATGAATGCGGGGGCTGTGGATAAGGAGACTTTTGCGATCCAATGCACGCGCTGTGGACAATGCATCGCAGCCTGTCCGCAGGGAATTTTGAAGCCCTCGCTGGGAACATCCGACTGGACGACGCTGACCATGCCGGAGGTGGATCTGTCCGAATCTTACTGCCGACCGGATTGCGCGCGCTGTTCAAAAGCCTGCCCGACCGGTGCGATTCCGCAGTTTACGGTGGATGATAAACCCGCGATGAAAATCGGAACTGCGCGGGTCGATCCAGATGCCTGCATCCAGTGTTACCAGTGTGTCAGCGCCTGTCCTTTCCAGGCGTTTGAGCAGCAGCTTGACCCTGCCAGCAACACGATCTATCCGGTGGTCAACATTGAACGCTGCAATGGCTGCGGGATGTGCCTTTCGGTATGTCCGGCACGCAAAGAAGGTGCGATCACTGTACTGCCACCCCAGGCAGGTGCATGATAAGAAAAAGCGTCTGTTGAACAGATGGCAGGCGCTTGAGAAAATTGCTGTATTTGTTTGCCGTTATTCACTCGATAACGGCAAATTCTTTAACAATTACTGGATTTCCTTTAATCAGTTTCTGGATGAGAGTTCGATTCTATTTGATTCTTTAAATCGAGCAGGACTTCAATATACTCATCGGGCAGGTCTGCGTGTATATCGTGGTTGGATTTAAAACCACCAATGTATTTACTGTTTGTTATTAAATCGACAACTTTCTGAGCGTCTGTTTCGTCCATTGCTGCGAGTAAAATGCCGTTCTGATCATAATAACCGGGTGCTGTGATTTCGTTGGGCGCTACATGCATCACAATGGTCGGGGACTTAATGTTTTTCAAAATCTCTTCCAGTTCAAACCCCTCAAACCAGGAAAAGTCGTAAAATGTTACACCAAATCTTAAATCATAATGACTTGTTCCATCCTGCATATTTGCATTCATGGCATAAATACTGTTGATTCCCAACTCCGGCGGATAGAACCATATTTTGGGTATTCTTCCGGGATGCCTGTTTAAATAATTCAAGGCAGGGTTTTTTACCAACATATTCCAGGCTTGGGGATTTTTCGCATTGAAAACTTCCTGCATATAGTCATTTTCTAATGAATACTCCATAAAACTATCTGTCTCATTTTGATTGAGATAATCGTGCATGTTTTTAAATCCCAGCCATGAAATCGTTTTTTCCGCTCTCCCTGGAAGCGTAGAGAAGAAAGGGCCATCTTCCAGAACAGTGGCTATAACAAGGTCAGGTTCCCTGGCGGAAACATAAGCCGCAAGCAAGGCTCCTGAAGAGTGACCGGCAATATAGGCTTTTTCTTTGATAATATTTTTGAGAAACCAACCAATATTATCTCCTATGATCACCGCATTGTACTTGTCTGGGTTTTTAGATGAATGTCCATGTCCGTAGTAATCAAGGGCAAAAACATGAAATTCTTTTGATAATCCTGGTAACACTTTTGCATAGTCATAAGAGCTTACCTGTTGTCCGTGGAGTAAGAGAAGTTTGGGACCATTGTTCGGACCTTCCAGATAATAAAATTCCGATCCATCGTCTAATGTAGCGATGTTTTCAATAAAACCAAGTTTAACTCCCCTTTTTTCTAAAAAGTTCTCGTTAAAAAAGTCATAATTCATGTTCCTGTACGCGAAAACACTGATGGCGACTGCAACGATAAGGATAATTATTCCCACTGATACGATACTCTTAAGTTTTACATGCATAATTTTTTACATCCACAATTATAAGTTCTTCCTGTTTCATTTTTCACCTCTGCTTTCATAAAACAGCGCTTGCCCAGAATTCTGGCAAGCGCTGTTCCTGCAAATTTTTAATTATTGCCTTTTACAGCTTCTCAACCTTTGCATGCAGATCCTCGGCAAATTGAGTGATCAGCGCGTCAAACTGCTGTGCCTGACTTTTGGAGCTGAAGTCCAGCCGAATCGTGACTGACGTACCAGAACTGGTTGAGGATTTGGTCTTGCTTGCGCTTGACTGCGTAGAGACGGACGACGCACTTTCCTTATCCACCTCTTTGCGCAGAAACACGTAAAAAGACATCATCTTTTTCGCTTCAGTGCTGTCTGCACCGCTGGCAGAACGAAACCAGGAAGTGATTTTGTTATCAGCAGTGGTGGACCCGTAGTTCATCGTCAGTAGCTCGTCCGGCTAAGTAGCCGTTAAAATCTTGCTTAGTTGATTTGCGTAGGTGGCCTGTTTCCCCAGGGCTTTGGCCTTGGCTGTTGTTTTCCCGTTCGCGTCGGTCACTCCTAACAGATCCAATGACGGCAAAATCACGGTTTCAGCATTCTTCTGCGAGGTGTTGAGGTTATCGGCAACCCATTTCGGTGTCAGCTTAAGCGGCACATTCCTGCGGAATTTTTCCATCAGGTTTTTCCAGTTGGCACTCGTCAATGATGGATATTTGAGTTTCTTCCCCAACAATGCGGGCGCATTTTCCGTTACTGCATCCAGAATCTTATCCAAAGTCAATCCTGACCCGCTCAAAACATTGCCAGCCAGATCGCTGACTAAATCCCGTTTTGTTGTTTGTGCCATAATTTCTGCTCCTTCACCGTTTTTTAGCAATTATAAAGGAATCCGCAAACTGGGAATTCCCTATCGAAAAGAAAATTAACTGATAAGATAGAAATAATAAAGATGCCCCGAAACCAATCGGGGCATCTTTTATCTGCTTTCAATGTTAATTTTCCCAGCAGATATCGTTGATGTTGTATGGCGTTTCCTGATAGACCGAATAATTGAGCCAGTTGGTAAAGAACAGGTTTGCGTGCGACTGCCAGTACATGATCGGCGTTGCTTTCGGGCTGTTGCCGGGGAAGTAATTTGTAGGAATATCCGGGTCCAATCCCTGGCTGGAATCGCGCAGGTATTCACGTGCCAGCGTCATCAGGTCATATTCCATATGACCCTGCACAAACACCTGTCTGCCGTCATAGCGGGCTGTGATAGCAACGCCGGCTTCATCCGAAATCGCCAGCACCTGAAGCTCCGGATTGGCATCGATCGATTCCCGCTTGATTTCAGTATGACGCGAGTGCGGCATGTAAAAAATGTCATCAAACCCGCGCAACAGCGGGTGATTGCGAACGATTGGCCGGTGAGGGAATATCCCTGAAATTTTCCTTTCCATTGGAAATTTATCGATGCCGTAATGATAATACAGCCCAGCCTGCGCTCCCCAGCAGATATGCAGTGTTGAGTACACATGCGACTTGGACCAGGCCATCATCGCACACAATTCATCCCAGTAATCCACATCCTCAAAGCGAAGCCCCTCCACCGGTGCGCCGGTAATGATGAAGCCGTCGTATTTGTTTCCCGAAATGTGATCCATAGTCTTGTAAAAGCGGTTCAGGTATTCTTTCGAGATATTTTTCGACTCATGGCTTGCCATATGGAGCAGGTCAACATCAATTTGCAACGGGCTGTTGCTGAGCAGCCTCAGCAGCTGAATCTCGGTTTCAACCTTGGTTGGCATCAGGTTCAGGATCAAAATTTTGAGCGGACGGATATCCTGATGCATGGCACGATTTCCATGCATCACAAAGATATTTTCGTTTTCCAGAATTTCCGCTGCTGGCAGGTCATCAGGGATGTTGATAGGCATCGTTTTCCCCTCCGCTTTCTTAGATGCTCGCCAGCGCCTGTTCAAGATCAGCGATAATATCGTCGATGTGTTCGATGCCAATGGAGAGCCGGACGCTGTTAGGCTGAATATCCTGCTCTGCCATTTCTGCCTCATTTAATTGTGAGTGAGTGGTAGTGGCAGGATGGATCACCAGGCTTTTCACGTCTGCGACGTTTGCCAGCATCGAGAATACCTTAAGGTTATCGATGAATTTCAGTGTGCGCGCTTCATCCCCTTTGATGTTGAAGGAAAATATCGAGGCTCCGCCATTTGGATAATTTTTTTGATAGAGTGCATGATGCGGATGGTCTTTTAAGGCCGGGTGCTTGACGCGTTCCACTTTTGGATGGGCTGCCAGGTAGTTGACGACCTTCAGCGCATTTTCAACATGCCTTTCAACTCGCAGGCTCAGCGTTTCCAATCCCTGCAGAAACAGGAACGAATTCAGCGGTGCAATGGAGGCGCCCATGTCACGAAGCAGGACGGAGCGGGCACGTTTGATGTAAGCTGCATTGCCGCCCACATCGACAAAACTCTTGCCATGATAACTTTCGATTGGTTCTGAGATTCCCGGGAATTTGTCACTGGCGCTCCAGTCAAAGTTTCCACCATCCACAATCACACCGCCCATACTGGTGCCGTGCCCGCCGATAAACTTGGTGGCAGAGTGGACAACTACATCTGCGCCATATTCGATCGGGCGAATGAGATAGGGGGTAGCAAAAGTATTGTCAACGATAAAAGGGATTTTATGTTTGTGAGCAATTTTTGCAACTGCTTCCACATCGATGATGGTGGCATTGGGATTTCCAATCGTCTCTCCGTAGATGGCTTTGGTGTTGGGGCGAATGGCTTTTTCGAAATTTGCCGGGTCATTCTGATCGACAAAGGTGGTTTCAATACCATAATCCGGCAGTGTATGAGCCATGAGATTGTAGGTGCCGCCGTATAAATCGGTTGCAGAAATGATGTGATCGCCTTTGACGGCCAGATTCAGAATGGAATAGGTGACAGCAGCAGCACCGGTCGCCAGTGCGAGCGCGCCAACGCCATTTTCCAGCGCAGCGATTCGCCTTTCAAAAACATCCTGGGTCGGGTTGGTGATGCGGCTGTAGACGTTGCCGCTTTCAGAAAGGTTAAAACGTGCAATTGCCTGGGCCGTGTCTTTGAAAATATAAGATGTGGTCTGATAAATTGGCACCGCACATGCATCGGTAGCGGGGTCAGGCGTCTCCTGCCCGACATGCAATTGTTTTGTTTCGAATTTCCAGTCTTTGTTCGTTCCCATACATTCCATCCTTGTATATTTGAATGAAAAAGACCCCGATCTCGCGAGGTCTTTTTATCTTTGATCTAAGCTGACACTGCAGCTCAGGATTAAAAACCCCGCTGTTTGTATCGCTGCATGTCCATACCAAAAAGCTGCTTTATCATAAAAATGAGTTTATCGGAATTTCGCTGCTCCTGTCAATAGCCATTTTCTGATTTTGTGACACAAAATGAAATTGACTATTTATCATTGCCATGCCGATATGTAGAATTGATTATTGAATTTGTCACCAAAATCTCCCCTCAGCGCGGTTTGACGCTGACTTCCCCGCTAGACAGGGTGGATTCTTTGCCATTATCCCAACGCACGATCAGTCCGCAGTCGTCATCGATGCCGAGCACAGTCGCGATCTGATCGGTGTCGCTGACGATCACCTGCTGGCCAATCAGCATGGAACGCTTTCGATAGGCGTCCAGATGGTTTTTTTCGGGCAGCGACCGGTAAATCTTCCAGAATCGGGTCAGGAAAGCTGCTACCAACTGGCTGCGCACCTCGGGTATTTGTTGACCGGATAAAAGGATTGCGCTCGCAATATTCCGGATTTCCGGTGGGAAGCCCATTTGCGGCTCATGCACATTGAGCCCGATCCCCATCACAGCATATTCCAGCTCCCCATCCTGCGAAAAGGAGGCTTCCGTGAGGATGCCTGCAGCCTTGCCGCCATGACAGTACAAGTCGTTGACCCATTTAATTTTTGTCTCACAGCCTGTGATTTCCTCAATTGCTTCTGCACCGGCAACCGCAGCCGCGGTTGTGATCATCAGCGCCTCAGTGGCAGGGATCCGCGGACGTAGTAAAATGCTGAGATATATTCCGTTTCCGGCTGGCGAGTAAAAACGACGATCCAACCGCCCTTTGCCAGCGGTTTGCTCCTCCGCGATGATCACCAGCCCTTCAGCGCGGCCAGCTTCTCCAGCGCGCTTTGCCAGTTCATTGGTGGATGTTACCGTTGCATGAAGTTCAAAAGTAAAGGGCACGGTAGTCATCAGGTAGCTTCGGATAGCGCTTTCACTAAGCAGATCCTTCACGCTGTTCTTTGAATCATTCAGGCTTTGATTGCTCATAAAGCTTCTTTCCATACGTCTGGTTTATAGAAAGAAAACCCGTCATTTTGACCGATGACGGGATTCTTTTCTTTATGATTGGAGCTTATTCTACTGAAACGATCAGATAGTAATGCGGTTGACCGCCGTAGTGATGTTCAACTTCCATTTCCGGATACTTTTCCATGACGGTATTGACCAGATTTTCAACATCAGCGCTTTCCATCATTTGCCCGCTGAATATAGTTATCCGTTCAAAATTATCCAGATCAAGCCGCTCCAGAAACGCGATCAAGGCATTTTCGATGGAATCCGTGGCTAAAACCAGATCTCCGTTATGGATTACGATCACCTGGCCTTCGTTTACCTTTACGCCATTCAGCTCAACTGAGCGGGTGGCGCTGGTGATTTCTCCGGTTTCGATGTCGGTGAGCGACTCCTGCATCTCATTGACGACGCGTTCGTAATCTCCGTTGACGTTCAGACGCATCAGCGCGCTGATGCCTTGCGGTACGTTTTTGCTGCGAATCACTGAGACGCGCTTATCCGATTGGGTGATGGCGTTATTCGCCGCTAAAATTACGTTTTTATTGTTCGGCAGCACGATGACTTTGTCCGTCGGCATACTGTTCACAGCTGTGAGGATCTCTTCCGTGCTGGGGTTCATGGTTTGTCCGCCGCGGATAATTTCAGCTGCGCCCAAACTGGCGAAGATTTTGGAGATTCCTTCGCCGGGGGAAACCGCAACCACCGCGATTTGTCCTTCTTCAATCGGGATCAGCGTATACTCGCTGTCCTTCTTGCGGCGAATCTCTTCCATCTGCGCGACCAGGTTTTCGATCGCCACTTTGGTGACGGTGCCCAGTCCTAAAATGTAGTTGATTGGCGCATATAAATGGTCAGACGGGACGTGAATGTGCATGCGATAGAAGCCTTCGCCTTCTCCCACCTGAATGGAGGTGCCGATATCGGATAATCGCTCGTAAAACGATGAAAGGATCAATTCTTTTGAAGGGATAAAATCGACCACAACCTCGTAGTCCTGTCCCGGTTCAATCGATTCTTCTTCATTCATGCTCGTCAGAGGCACAACTTCGAGCGCGTCCGGATTCTCGTCCAGCGGCTTGTTTTCAAAATAGCGCAGGAACCCCTCGAATATCATGACAAGCCCCTTTCCTCCGGAATCGACTACACCTGCCTGCTTCAGTACCGGTAACAGTTCAGGGGTTTGCTCAAGCGATTTTTCAGCGGCCGAAAGCGTTAATGTCAACAGCGCATGAAAATCAGGACAGTCTTTCAATCCGTTTTTCACCGCTTCGGCAGTATCTTTTAAGACCGTCAGGATGGTTCCTTCCACCGGGCGAACGACGCCCTTATAAGCTGTGTTGCGTGCTTCGATCAGCGCATCCGAAAAGGTCTTCATCGTGAGCGTCTTTTTCTTTTCAGTCGCCCGCGAAAATCCGCGCCAAAACTGGCTCAGGATGACACCGCTGTTGCCGCGTGCACCCATCAGCACGCCGCGAGCCATCAGCGACAGCATATTGCCAACATGGTCTTCTGAAGTTTTGGCAATTTCCTGCCAGCCAGCCTGCATGGTGAGCAGCATATTGGATCCGGTATCGCCATCCGGCACCGGAAATACATTCAGCGCATTCACGATCTGGTGATTGGTCCGCAGCCACAGCATGCCAGCTTCAATCATGGACTTGACCTGCTGACCATTGAGATCGACGCTCTTTTCGAGCGCGACCTGATTCAGATTTGTTAAATTTTGAGTCATAGCATTCTTTCAAACAAGGTCGGATGGATTTGCATTCCCGTTAATCAGGATTGCTTACGCGTAAGCCACGTACATGGACGTTGACAAAGTTGACCGTCAATCCCGTGAGGGATTCAACTTTATAACTTACGTTATCTGCGACACTCGCTGCGACGGATGTGATTCGTGTGCCGTATTCGACCACGATATACAGATCAATCCCGATCGTCAGTCCGTTATAGCGGATGCTGACGCCAAGCATCGGATCCTTGATAATCGCATTGGCAAAACCGGCAGCTTTACTCTTGGGGGCCAGGCCTACCAAACCATAGGATTCCAGCGCTGCCTGGTAAACGATGGTGGAAATCGCCCGATGAGAGATGTAGATTCCCCCGTTTACTTTTTCTTCATTGCTCATGGTTTATTCTCCCTGCCTGGAGGCGATTACGCCTCACTTTGTCAGTTTCGGTATCGTAAGAACGGCATAACCGTTTTCTTATCCCGATAATTCTAACCTGAATTAATCTTTGTTCCCTGTCAAGCTCAAAAAAAGGGACTGAATGTGGGCGATTTATGGGCAGATAAATGTTTAAAAAGTCACTTTTAATAAGGTACATCATGGATCTTGACAGATGGAAACATGGTTGTAAAATAACAGTTGAACAATTGAACAACTGTTGTAAAAATGGGAGAAAAGGATGATGGAAATCGGCACGGATTGTGAGATCCTCCATGAGGAGACTGTTGAAAGAGTGAAGCAAAAACTGCCTGATGATGCCTTTTTCTTTAACCTGGCGGATCTGTATAAAATATTCGGCGACAGCACCCGCGTCCGGATCTTGTGGGCGCTTGACATTGAAGAGATGTGCGTCTGTGATCTGGCGGTGCTGCTCAATCTGACGAAATCCGCTGTCTCCCATCAGTTACGGATTTTACGTCATGCCAACCTTGTCAAACCACGGCGCGCCGGCAAAGAAGTGTTTTATTCTCTGGCTGATGAGCATGTTAAAGAAATCTTCGAAAAAGGGATGGATCATATCCAGGAGGGCTGATGGAACCACCACGGGAAACCGTTTATCGAATAAAGAATGTGAGTTGTTCCAAATGCGCGCTGTCAATTGAAAAAGGATTGGAGAAACTGCCTTTTGTAGAATGTGCATCCATCGATCCGATTCAACAACAGATGCGCATCACCAGTTCAACGGCTATTGATCCCGATTTGCTGAAAAAGATTGAAAGTACCGTTCACGGAATCAATTCGCAGGCGATCCTGGAATCGGATAAACCTGATGAAGAAGGACATTCGGCAGCTGACAGGGCAAAGCGAAAAGCAATCATTATTATCACAGCTTCGATTGTGCTGTTGATCGGTGGCGTCGTTGTTGGAGGGCGAACTCCGTTGGGTATCGGGTTGATTCTGTTGGGTTTTCTGGTTTCCGGCACTGAAATTATTCTGGATGCACTGAAAAACGTTTTACGTGGCAATTTGTTCGAGGAAAATTTCCTGATGTCACTGGGGTCAGTCGGCGCGATTGCGATCGGTGAATATCCTGAAGGCGCCACTGTTATGATCCTGTATCGTCTGGGCGAACTGCTGCAAAATTCCACACTGGATCACTCCCGCCGCAGTATCACTTCGTTGATGGAACTCAAACCGGAGAGCGCCGAATTGTTGCGGGATGGCCAGGTGGTGACGGTTGATCCCGCTGCGGTTGCAGTGGGTGATTTGATCCTGGTAAAACCCGGACAGCGCATTCCGTTGGATGGCACGGTGACGGAAGGTGCTTCTGAGCTGGATACCTCCGCGTTGACAGGGGAGTCGCTTCCGCGGTCAGTTCACCCGGGCAGTGAAGTGCTGGCAGGCAGCATCAATCGCGGTGGGCTGTTGACATTGCGCGTTACGCGTCTGGTAGGTGAATCAGCGGTCTCGCGCATTTTGGAACTGGTTCAGAATGCCTCATCCAGGAAAACAGAAACTGAACGCTTTATCACCCGCTTTTCACGGGTTTATACGCCGGCTGTGGTTTTGCTGGCGGTACTGATTATGATTCTGCCTCCGTTGATCAGCGGCAGTGGCCAGTGGGCGCAATGGTTCCATCGTGGGCTGGTGTTTCTGGTCATTTCCTGTCCGTGTGCGCTGGTCATCTCGATTCCACTGGGATTTTTCGCAGGGATTGGTTCGGCGTCCAGGAATGGTATTTTGATCAAGGGCTCTCAATATCTGGAGGCGCTCAACAAAGTGCACACGGTAGCTTTCGATAAGACCGGGACGCTGACCGAAGGCGCCTTCACGCTTCATCAGATTCTGCCGGCAGATGGATTCACAGAGGCTCAGCTGCTGGAAGCGGCGGCATACGCTGAATCCAATTCTACCCATCCAATTGCGAAATCGATCTTAAAGGCGTATGGCAAACCGATTGAGCTGGAACGCATTGGCGCCATCAGTGAATTGCCCGGGAAAGGGGTCTGCGCGGAAATCGATGGGCATGAAATCCTGATCGGCAACGCCAGGCTGATTTCCGATGATTCGGTTGTGCTTTCAAAGCAGCGGGACGCAGGCAGTTGGACTTACCTGAAAATCGATGGTCAATTCGCAGGCAGCATGTTGATTGCTGATCGCATTAAAAAGGACAGCGCGCAGGCGATTGCAGATCTGAAAAAACTGGGGATAAAAGTGATCGCACTGATTTCCGGTGACCGGTCACAAACTGCTGAGGAAGTTGGCCGTACGCTGGGGATTGATCGGGTTTATTCAGAATTGCTGCCGGATCACAAAGTGGATGTAGTCGAAGAGTTGCTCTCGCAAAAGCCAGCCAACAGTACGCTGGTATATGTTGGGGACGGGATCAATGACGCGCCTGTGCTGGCACGGTCTGATGTGGGTGTGGCAATGGGAAAATTCGGGTCGGACGCTGCGATCGAAGCTGCGGATGTGGTGATCATCTCCGATGAGCCGTCACGGCTGCCCATTATGATTCATATTGCGCGTAGAACCGATCAGATCGTCCGTCAAAATATCGTATTTTCGATCGGCTTCAAAGTGCTGATGATGTTATTGGGCACGATGGGGTATGTTACGATGTGGATAGCGGTATTTGCCGATGTCGGCGTCATGCTGCTGGCGGTGATCAATTCACTGCGGGTGTTGGGAGCTCCGCGAACCGCGCGTTAGCTGCGTTGCTTCCTGACTTCCCTTTGAGCCTGACGGCACATCTTGATAAATCCTTTAATCTGATACAGCGCGTTCTGATGACTTTTTTCGTCCCCGTAAATGGTGGAGATTGGAACCCAGCCGATTTCCCATCCTAAAGTCAGACACAAGATGATCATTTCAACCATGAAATTGAACCCTGATTCCTTCGTATCCAGCAGTTTCACGATCAGCTCTTTTTCAACCAGGCGGTAACCCGACTGATTGTCCGGCAGGTACTCACGGATGGCGCTGGAGAGCATCCACCGCCCGAAGGTGTTGGGAATTCGCCGGCGCAGTGGCATTTGCTTATAATCGCGCGCACCGATGATCAGGCGATTGTGGTCGCGCTCAAATTTCTCCAGGAAGCGGGTGATCTCGCTCGGCTTGTGCTGTCCGTCTGAGTCGAGCATCACAGCAGCATCAAATCCCCTGTCAAGCGCCCACGCCAACCCGTCACGGGTGGTTTGGCCAACACCCAGATTGTAGCCGCGCGAAAGCACGTTTACGCCCAGGTCGCGCGCAATTTCCACTGTTCGATCCACCGAACCATCATCGATCACCAGAATCGTTTCGATATACTGTTTCAATTCGGTCAGAACATCCGGAAGGTGCGCTTCCTCATTGTAAGCCGGGAGTATGGCCATTACGCGCTTCATATCTTGATAGTTCCTTTCAACTCATTCCTGCTATGCCGGCACTCTGCTCTTGAAAAGGGGTGGCTGTTGTTCCGGATGGGCTGTGCGCTCGAAAAACAGCAGCGCTGAGCTCCCGTAACGGCGTTCATCAAAACAGACAAAGTGTTCCAACTCGACTGGCTCAATTTCAACAGGGTGAATCTGCACAATGAGCCAACCGTCATCGCTCAACCACCTTTCATTCTTATCAAGCGACTGGAGTGCTTTAACCCACATCTGCTTATATTGCGGCGGAGCGATGTAAATGTATTCGAAGCGTTTGTCAGGGGTGGCGCGCAGCAGCCGGAAAGCGTCACCGGCGATCAGCTCAGCCTGCTTTTTGAAGCCGGTCAGCTCAATGTTTTCTTTAAGGACATTTTGAGCTGCCCGGTTCAGCTCACAAAAGCGGACAAAGGCAGCTCCGCGGCTCAGTGCTTCCAACCCAATCGAACCGGTACCGCCGAATAGATCCAGCATGTTGGCGTCTTCAATGTCTGCACCAAGGATATTAAAAACTGCCTCTTTGACGCGGTCAGTCACCGGACGTGTGCTGTCTCCCGGGATGCCGCGCAGCCGCATGCCTTTGACTGATCCGCCGATGATACGAGGTGTTGCCATGGTTTATTCGATATCGTTGTAAGTCCAGAAACGGTTGGCGATGAAATTCCAGATCAGGACGATCAGAATCGAGATCACCAGCGTCACATTATGCCCGATTGTTAATCCGCTCAGGAAGAAGTCAGCTGGTACCAGTCGCTCGCTCAGGCGAATGATCGGGTCTTCGATGGTTGAAAACAGCAGAAAACGGATCCCCAGACCGATCAGACTGACCACAAAGAACTGCACCAGCTTCTGCAGAACTGATTTTTTGCGAGAATCGGGATATGCCCAGAAATGGTTCCAGAAAAAGTTGCTGATTACGGCAGCGACAAACGAGATTGAACTGGCGAGTTGCGAGCTCATTGGCGTCAGAAACAGCAACAGGTTCATCACACCAAAATCCACAACTGCGCCCAGGATACCTACGACACAGAAGCGCATAAAACGGGTGCGCTCCTTCGGATTCTTCAGGAAATCAAGCATGGTTCATCACTTCTCGAAAATAGGGGATAGTCTTCAACAGGCCCTCTTCCAGGCTGACCTGCGGTTGCCAGTTGAGCAATGTGCGGGCGCGGGTGATGTCAGGCTGACGGCGTTGCGGATCATCGCCTACGCGGGCATGTTCCATAAAGATGATCCCGGCCGGGTTGCCCGTGAGGCGGTTGATCTCCTCTGCAAGCTCAATCATGGTGTTTTCAACCGGATTGCCAATGTTGACCGGAAAATGCTCATCAGAATTGAGCAGGCGGACGATCCCTTCAATCAAGTCGCTGACGTAACAAAAGCTGCGGGTCTGCGATCCATCACCATGGATGGTGAGTGGTTCGCGTTTGAGCGCCTGCTTGATAAAATTCGGTACCACCCGCCCGTCTTCGATGTTCATTCGCGGACCGAAGGTGTTGAAAATACGAACGATGCGCGTGTCAACCTCATGAAAGCGGTGATATGCCATCGTCAATGATTCTGCAAAACGTTTGGCTTCGTCATACACCGAACGGATGCCGATGGTGTCAACGTTGCCGAAGTAACTTTCCTTTTGTGGATGTTCCAGTGGCATGCCGTAAATCTCGCTGGTGGAAGCCAGCAGAAACCGGGCGTGATTGGCTTTGGCAACGCCGAGCGTGTTATGCGTGCCCATCGCGCCGGCCTTCATGGTTTGGATCGGCAGGTTCGTATAGCCGAACGGGGACATCGGATTGGGACTGGCTGGTGAGGCAAAATGCAAAACCGCGTCAATCTTGCCGGGTACGAAGATGTAGTTGGAAACGTCATGGCGTATAAAAGAGAATCCTGGATGTCCGGCGAGATGCGCAAGATTGGAAGCGTGTCCGGTGATGAAATTGTCCATCCCGATCACCTCATGCCCGTCTGCCAGAAATCTGTCACAGAGGTGACTTCCTAAGAATCCTGCTGCGCCTGTAATCAATATTCGCATCTTTCGTTCTCCTTTACTCCCAGATTATCGTTGTGATTGACTGATCGATTGTAATTTGATTATAAATTCCTGTAAATGGATTGACCAGCCAAATGTTGCCATGGTGAATGAATGCGATCCAGCTCTCGCGGATTTTATTGGCTGGAGCCCAATAAAGTTTCTGAGGGATCACCGATTCGCTGCTTTCCAGCGGGAAGACAGCGCGGTTGTTGGAGCCGTTTTCATCCGTCAGCATAATGCGATAACGGTTGCCCTCACTCTGATTGGGGTTGAGGGACTGTAAATAAGCCAATGCGTAGGAACCGTCTTCAAATAAGGGGGAGACAGTCGGCTGAGAGAAAATACCCGCTTCGCTGAGCAGGACCATCACAGTATTTTCGGCGCGGTTGAATCGCCCGATGTTGAAATCTGCCGGATTGAAGGTTGGCGTTTCACCACGGATATCACCGTGATAGGAAAAGTACAAAACGGATTCATCCGGGGACAGGCTGAAGCCGGGGATCCATGCCCAGTCGCTCTGTGCTTTTTCGTAAGGCTGTATTTTCAACAGCGGTTTACGTTCTGAGGTGAGACGGTCAATTTCACCGATCGCAACTGTGTCAGCGTAATATACGGTTCTCCCATCTTCAGAAAGTAGATAATCGGTACCCCACCAACCGTACGGCTGTGGTCCTTCTTCCGGTTCGATAATCACTTCGTTGGACATCATCATGCCGGTTTCGCTGACGATACGCAGTCTCAGATCGTTGTTGGCCGACCAACCCGGCGCAGTTTCGCGCGGGGTCACGGTTGAATACAGGAAGCGCAGTGTTTCACCAGGCAGCCAGGCAGCAAAGCGTATCACGTCGTTCACGCGCAGACTAATCGGGACCGCCTGCGGATCGGTGATGTGCAGCATCCACAGCGAATTGATGTCATCTTCATGGGTCTTGCGTGAATACATCAGCCATTCCCCATTGGACGAAAGATCCAACACCCTGCCATCCAGATCACCGCTGGTGACGATCGGAATGCGGTTTGAGGTTGAGCCCTGCATCAGCCAGGCGTTGCCATTCGTGATGTAAATCAGTTTTCCTGGAATCTGCACCGCGGATTGACCAGTCTTCACGCCTATCATCTGGATTTCCGGTTGAGCTTCTTCCAGCACCTGACGTTTGGATTCTTCCTGCGCAACCAGCAGTCCATCATGAAACGTTGATCGCGTGGTCACCAGCTCGCGGCCGTTTTTGCCGAGCTGAATCATAAACGTTTCGCCTTCCGGCAGATTCTCATTGCGGACGGTCTGGCTGATATACGGAATAATCCGCTCCTCGGTCTGCTCCTCAAAAGTAACCGTGGTGATGCGGATGGTTGTATCTTTGGTGAGGGTAGTGGTCAGCGCTGGCTGGATCTCGTCGTCGGTGTTGTATTTGATTCCCAATGATTCCAGTGCCTGACTGACGCTGACGCCAGCAGGAACCGAACCCCGGCTGACTTCCCCCGCCTGCTCGACGGAAATGGACAGCGGAGGGGTTTCCGGTTCGCTTATCAGGTCAAGGATTGGCTGACAGGCTGTCAGGAAAATCAAAAAAACAGAGAAGAAAAAAAGCAAAGTTTCGATACGTTTGTGCCGAAACTTTGCCATAAGGTTATGCCTGTGACCGCGTCCGACCATCAGACCACGCACGCTACTTTCTCGTACCTTCGATCAGAATCTGACCTTCAGTGACCGCAATGTTGCTGATGGTTACATAATCCGTCAGCAGATAACCGTACGTGTCAATGTAGTATTTCACTTCGTTGTTAATGGTATCAGGCGCGATTTTGACCAGCGGGATGTCAATTTTCTCAATGTTCAGGGTCGGCAACCCATTCAGCAGTCCGATTTTACCGGATAGGGATGCACCCACTTTCAAAAAGCCAATGCCCACCTTCACCGATATTTTGAACTGATCCTGCTTAAATTCGACTTTCGGGTTGGAAACGTTCGCGTCGGTATTGAAGTACTGTTTAATCAGGGCTTTTACAGCCTCTTTATTCTGATCAAGCCCTTCTTTTGCGGCTTCGGTCAGTTGCTTATCAGTGAGGACGGTTGCAAACGGTGAACCGGAAGGCAGATTCAGAACGCGAATGATTTCCGCTTCCAGTGCCTGCAATGCAGGGGTATTATAATTGGACTGCGATTTTGGGGAATAAGCACCTGCGACCGATGCAAACAGGCAAATTATAGCGATGACTGGTAAAATTATTAATCGTTTGTTCATTAGATTAGTTCTCCTTAATTAGTGCACAAACTTGTGTGAATTATAGCATGACAGACCCGACACCCTCACCCGCCACTGAATCGATGACAATCCTGGAAGCGCTGTTGTTTTCCGCATCCGGACCAGTTCCCTTTGCACAGATTGCCGCAGTGCTGGACATTAAACCAGCCGAGGCAAAGGGATTGGTCGAGAAGTTGGAAGAAGATCTGCGAACACATGATCGCGGCATCCGCATCCAGACGCATAATGAGAAGGTCCAATTTGTCACTGCTCCTGAAACGGCAGACTTCGTTGAAAAGTTTCTGGGAATTGAATCTTCGCAGCGATTGACGCGCGCGGCGCAGGAAACGTTGACGATTGTTGCCTACAAACAGCCAGTCTCCCGTCCCAGTGTCGATGCGGTGCGTGGTGTGAACAGTGATACCGTATTGCGTGGGCTGCTCTCACGTGGATTGATTGAAGAAGTGGCACGAGCGGACACGCCTGGGCGACCGGTGCTTTACGCCACCACCCGCGAATTCCTCAACCATTTTGGCCTCTCATCGATCGACGAGTTGCCGCCGTTTGAGGAGCTGGTGAAAGAAGAGCCTGAAAAACGGCTGTTGAAAGACTAAGCGAAAAAATCAGCGTCATTACAGACGCGGGGAAAGAACATGGAAGAAAGAATTCAAAAAATTCTGGCGAGGATGGGGCACGGTTCCCGCCGTCAGGCTGAAACCCTGATCGCTGATGGCAGGGTATATGTGAATGGTAAACGCGTTGGGCTGGGAGCGAAAGCTGATCCAACCGTGGACACCATTACCGTCGATGGCGAGCGGTTGGATTATCAGGAACCCGAAAAAATTTACATCGCACTCAATAAACCGCGTTTTGTGCTGAGCGACCGCGCAGTCAATGATCCGCGAAACAATGTTTTCAAGCTGGTACCGGATTCCGATTCGCTGTTTGTGGTCGGACGACTGGATTTCGAGTCCGAAGGTCTGGTGCTGCTGACCAACGATGGCGAGCTTGCCAACCGGTTATCGCATCCGCGCTACGAAAAAGAAAAAGAATACAAAGTGCTGGTGGCGAAGAAGCCTGACGAAGAACAATTGAATACCTGGCGGCGCGGTGTGGTGTTGGAAAGCGGTGAGAAAACCGCAACCGCAGAAGTCCGTCAAATCCGGTTGCAGGGGGAAGGCGCCTGGCTGAGCGTAATCATGAAAGAAGGCAAGAAGCGCGAAATCCGCGAAGTGTGCCGCATGATTGGGCTGCCGATTGTCAAATTAATCCGCACCCGCATTGGTACGCTGACGCTGGGTTCACTCAAGTCCGGTGAATGGGTTGTTTTGAATGATAAACAGGTTGAAGCGCTGCGTGAGCTGGCTTACAGGCGCAAACCGGCACCTTCCTCAAGAAAGAAAAGTGCTGCAACTATCCAGAAACCGAAGTACATTTCCGCAAAAGTGAATTCTGGTCGCGGTCGAAACGCGCGCGGCGGGGCAAAGTCCAGTCGCCGACCGGCACGCTCACGCGGTTAAGGGGAGTTGACACCGAAAGTCTCTTCGATCACGCGCAGATTGGCGGGGAATCGATAAAAGACTGCATTTTCACGTTCAAATAAAAGGGTACTGTTTTCCTGAATAAGAAAAGCCATTCCGGGTCCGTAACGATTGACTACTTCCGGAAGTGTGCGCGGTTCCTCAAAACCGGCATTCATGGGATTGACGTATACATATACTGTTGAGAAAGGCCGATTGCGGTCAAAAATGATTTTTGGCAACTCGTAACGGTCAGCATAATACCAGGTGGAGGCATCGTCTTCCGGAGCGACAACCAGCAGCGATTTCAGCGCATTCGGATCGCTGCGCATAATCTCAACAGCCTGTTCATGTGGGCTGACCTCACCCCTGATCGCGATCGTTCTTGGAATCTGGTAAACCGCTGCAATTAAAACCGGGATCAGGAGAATCCCACGCAAAACCAGATCATTTTTCCAGTTGAATCTGTTCCACAGCCAATTTAGCACAAAAGTTATCCCGGCGGCACCCCAGATGAATACCAGCGGCCAAAGATAGATCTGCGTTCGCGGCCAGAGGTTGGGGCGCTGAATCAGCCAGAGCGGAACCAGCCATAGTATTGCAGCGATTTGGATCGGAATGGTGTGCTTTGCCAATGAGCGGTGCAGCAGCAGCGTCAGCAGGTTTCCGGTCAGAACCAGCCCCCAGACAATCAAAGGAAGTCCTTCCCGAAATGCGTTTAGCCAGTCCTGCATCCGCGACCCGAAGGTAGGCAGAAAGTCCTGCTGCGGCAGGGGCTTTACGAAAATGTTGTTGGTCAATGCGTTAATACCGGAATTCAGCAGCAATGGCAGATAGCAGAGCAGCGTTAATAACCCGGCGAGAAAAGCGGAAAAAATCAGAGAGGGCAGAAATCCCCTGTAAGTCGGAGCCTTGCTATTGTGACGACGAACGCTGACCAGCCAAGTCAGGGACATCCACAGAATAAAGATCCCGAATGGATAGAGCATCACCGGCAGCGTGAAAAAGCCAACGACGGTTGTAAGCACGACCATTCCCCAGGCAAAACGATTTTGTTGGTTGATCAGGTAGCTGCCCAACAGCAACAAAGCAATGCAGGCACAGGCAAGAATGGAATAACCGCGTGCGTTGGAGGCATAATCGATCAGGAAGGGGGAGAAAGCGGTCAATCCGGCAGCGAGCAGACCGGCGTGTTTGTTGTACAATCGTTTCCCCAGCAAAAAGACCAGCGGAATCAGCAGCCAGCCCGATAAAAAGGCCGGCAGGCGGATCAACAGCGGGGTTTTCCCGAACAGGTGATAGATAACAAACACCAGCAGCGTATGGAAAATGTGGTTGTTGGGTAGGTGGTAATCGCTGACAGCATAGCGAAAACTGCCGCTTGCCCAGGTAACGACAGTGTAAGATTCGTCATGCTCCATCGGACGATTGAGCAACGCAAAACGGACGAGAAAACCGCCAATCAAGATCGCAATCAACGAGATCGTTATCCAGCGTGGACTTTCAAAAGCTCTGCCAAGCGCGCTGAAAAAGCTGCCTGCATCGCGCTTGAAGTCGCGCGGGAAGGTTCTGCAGGCTGAGGCAACATTTCTCAGGAAGGATTCATAAGATTGCGGATAGCGGAATGAGAAGGCTAACAACAGCGCTGCGATCCCCCCAAAAGTGGCAGCTGCCAAAACCAGCCAGTGGTGCAGCGTGACTGTCAGCATCTCCAGAGATCCGTCAGGAGTCAGCCTGTCGAAGGTCTGCTTCAGACTGTCAAAAGGGGTCAACAGAATGTACAGGCAAAGCAGTAACAGCAGAATCAGGACGATGCGCAGTCTTTTTAAAGGCTGAAAGTGGGATGATGGCGTTTCTGACATATTAGTCATAATCTTAACGTATTCTCCCGCTTTTCGAAAATAGCCGGCTGTCTACCCATGCAAACGACACTTTCCGTCAATCCAGTCAGAATAGCGTAAAATTGGAATACGAAAGGCTTGGAGTAAAAATGTTTGTTGATGAAACTGAAATTTACGTGCGCTCTGGACGTGGCGGAGATGGTATTGTGCATTTCCACCGTGAAAAATATGTGGCGCGCGGTGGCCCGGATGGCGGCGATGGCGGACGTGGTGGGGATGTCATTCTGAAAGTGGACAAGAAACTCAACACGCTCTCCTCGTTTCAATACAAATCGCGCTATGTCGCTGAGGACGGGAAAAAAGGCGGGGTCAATAACATGACCGGTCGCTCCGCTCCCAATAGAATAATTCGCGTTCCGCCTGGAACGATCGTTCGTGACAGTGATACTGGCGAGCTGTTGGGAGATTTGGTGGAAGATGGGCAGGAGTTGATGGTTGTGCAGGGTGGGCGTGGTGGTCGCGGCAATACCCACTTCGTCAGCGCTTCTCACCAGGTACCGCGCACGGCGGAAAGAGGTGCACCCGCAGAAGAACGCAAGCTGAAGCTGGAACTGAAACTGATCGCGGATATCGGCATTGTCGGCGTACCCAACGCCGGTAAATCGAGTTTCCTCGCTTCCGTGACTCGTGCGACGCCCAAGATCGCTGATTACCCGTTTACCACGCTTGAGCCGAACCTCGGCGTTGCTGAACTGGATATGGATCATGTGCTGGTGTTGGCGGATGTGCCCGGTTTAATTGAGGGCGCACATATGGGAGTTGGTTTGGGAGATGCTTTCCTGCGTCATATTCAGCGTACCAAAGTGATCCTGCACGTGCTCGATGGCATGGCGGAGGATCCGCTGGCAGATCTGGATCAGATCAACCAGGAGATGGCGCTGTTTGACGAACGCCTCAGCACCAAACCACAGGTGATTGCCTTCAATAAGATGGACCTGCCGGATGTCGCTGCGAAATGGGAGGTGATCCGCCCTGAGCTGGAAGAACGCAGCGAGTATGTTTACCCAATTTCTGCGGCGACTGGACAAAATGTTCGTCCGGTGCTGTGGAAGCTGTTTGAGTTACTCCAGCAGATTCCGGATGAACCGCTGCTCGAAGAGATGCCGGTTTACACACCCAAGGAAGACCCGCGCAAATTTACCATATCGCAGGATGAAGATGGCGATTGGGTGGTGAGGGGCGTATCCATCGAACGGGCTGCTCATATGACCTTCTGGGAGCACAGCGGCTCTGTGCGCCGCTTCCAGACACTGCTCAAAACGCTGGGGATTGAGGATGCGCTGCGGCGCGAGGGCGTGCAGGAAGGCGATACTGTTATGATCGGGGATGATTTCGAGCTGGAGTGGTCTGACTGATGCAGCGGCTGGGGATTTTTGGCGGAACTTTTGACCCGCCCCATCTCGGGCATATGATTCTGGCAGCGGAAGCTGCGGATCAACTGCAGCTGGATAAGGTACTGTGGATGCTGGCGCCGACCCCGCCGCACAAGCTAAGCAGTCATGTCAGCAGCTTTGCTGACCGGGCGGAGATGGTGCAGACCTGCATCGCTGCCGAGCCAAAATTTGAGCTCTCGCAGTTGGAAAACGAACGGTCAGGACCGCATTACACCGCGGACACGTTGGCGATTCTGCGTGAACGCTACCCGCAAAGTTGCCTGGTGTTGCTGATCGGCGGCGATTCGCTGCAATACCTGCCGGAGTGGCATGAACCGGCAACCGTAATTGCACGGCTGGATGAGCTGGGTGTGATGGCGCGTCCGGGAAACACCTGTGATTGGGAACTTTTGGATCGCTCATTTCCGGAGCTACGTGCCAAACTACGTATGATTGATGCGCCGTTGCTGGAAATTTCATCCAGCAAAATCCGTGAGCGCGCAGCGACCGGTCATCATTTCCGCTATTATCTGGACGATGGCGTTTATCAGATTATTAAAAACCGCAGATTCTATCGCTGAAATTGTGAAGGGGCGACAATGCGCGTCGCCAGTCGGGCGTCAGCCCGAAATCCTGTTGATTGATTTAGGTATGTTTCCTGATAGAATCCCTGTTTTGTCCGGGGATGAACGGGCGACGCTCGGTCTTTCAGACCGAATAGTCGCCCCTACGGATGACTGACAAATTGGCGATGCTCGATATTCCAGACCGCATTGTCGCCTCTACAGATGCCTGGCGAATTGTTGAACCTACTTATAGCCTTAACAAAAAACGAGCCTTGAATTTCAAGGCTCGTTCTGTCATCTATTTGGCTTAGTTGGTGCCGTCACCTGAATTGCCATCGGCGGGCGGCTCATCCTTGTGAATGTCCTGATGCAGCGAATCCAGAAAACTGGAACCGACGCCACGTTTGAGATCATTCTGTGGCTCATCGTCATCCTTCGGCTGCTCGGGAGCAGGTTCGCTCATCGGGAGGTCGGGTGTTGGTTGAACGGGCTCTTCCTTCTTTTCCACTTCTGTAACCTGACTTTTGATCTGCCGATCCATCTCACTGGACTGAGGATTCACCTTTTCCTGAGGAATGTCCGTGCCATAAGGTACCTGCGTGCTACCGCTCAGGGTGTTTTTGATGCTCGGGTTTTTCTGAACGGTTCCAAGCATGTAGTTTACCGCGACACCCAGACCGACAGTCGTGATGATCAATCCCGGAATCCATCCGATGCAGGGGATCACCTGCGAAACCAGATTGGACACGAACGCCAGCGTAAAGGTACCGAATGCAGTTGTCAGCGCCGTTGACCAGCTGACTTTCATCGCTTTGGTCAGCCGTTGTCCAACTTCGCAGCCGATCAGCACCCAGCCGAACAGAAACAGCACGCCCCAGATCAGGAGGACAACCAGCGCCAACGGGATCAGAATGACTGTAATTGTCAGAAACAAGATGATGATTGGGAAAGCGATCAGCGCCAACAACCCGATTCCAAAGGAGGCCAGCATGTTTATGGGCAGCTGCGTTGCTCCTGCAACCACATGCTTTTCAAACAGAAGGGTAGTGATGAAAGCGATCAGCGTGAGGACCAGCAGTTTTACGAAGAAGAATACAACAGAGGTTGTGAAGTCAATTACGCGGTCAAACCAGGTGCGTGACGATCGGTGATCATGAATGATGATACCCTCATCGTTGATCTCATCTTTGATCTTGTCGATCACATTCAAATTCGGAATCTTAATATCATCTTTGTAGACAGAGTCACCGGAAATCATGGCTCCCGGAGAACGGTTGACTTTTCCTCCAATGATGGAAAAATCTCCGCTGATCTTCGAACTTTCCTTAAGGTTTACATTCCCGCCAAAAACAACCAGCGATCCTTTGATCTCCCCGGCGATGTCTGCGTTTCCACCGAATATTGCCACATCTCCCTTGACCGTGGCGTTGTTGTTGATTATTACATTCCCGCCCAGCACCAGCAGGTCGCCATTCAGTTTTTCCCCTGAATACAGGGTGTAATTGGAACCGAATACGACTTTATTGTCCTTTGCAGTTACCGGCGTACCAATGGCCAGCACGAATAAAAACACGACCAATAGAACAGAGAAGCTTCTTAAAAGCTTTTGTTTATTCATTTTTTTGCACTCCTTGTCGAATCCCTACGGACTTTTTCATAAAAAGCAGTCCAGCGAAGGCTATTGTCAAACTCAGGCTGACAGCTCCCACGCCAACAATCAGCAGTGGGGTTCTGATAATCGAAGCAAGCGTCCGAACCTGGATTCCAATCCCCGTCAGAGAAGACATCAGCGTTGAAAAAACGCTCACAAGCATCATAAGGTTTTTTGGAGAAGCCAACAAAGCGATCGAAAAAGCACAGGCGACGGTCAAAAGGACTATTGCGCCAAAAAAGAACCTGCGCGCGTTTTTCTCCCTTTCCTCGATCATTTTCTGTTCGAAAAAACTGTCCCAGCGGTCGACGAATCCGGCAACGGGTTGCTTCGGAACCGGACAGCATAACAGCGCTGCCCCCCTTTCCCAACCTTCCCGGAGCGCACTGCAGGACGCGCAGCTTTCCAGATGCTGCTCCAGCGCGATCTGCTCTGCGTCTGTCAGCGCTTCCTCGCTGAAAATCAGTTTTTCGTAATATTGATGCTCGTTCATAACGTCTTCTCCAATTCGGCTGCCTTTTGCCTGCTGATCACATCAGCCAGTTGCCGGCGTGCACGGAATAAGCGGCTCTTTACCGCGCTTTCGCTCAGTGACATGGCTGCGGCAATTTCTTTGTCTGATAATTCGTCCCAGTACCTCATCACGATCATCGCGCGATCTATATCCGATAAGGACTGGAGGTAAAGCTGAATTTCCCGTTCCCTTTCATTGGCAGCCATTTCCTGCTTGGGACCCGGGATTGAATCCGGAATAATTTCTTCCATTGTCTCGTCGATTTCCACCTGGAACACCTGCTTTTTCCTTTTAAGGTCGATGCAGTGGTGGGCTGCAATCGAAAGGATCCAGGTGCCAAAAGGACGATTAATGTCATACTTGACTAAATTTGTCCATGTTTTCCAAAAAGTCTCTTGAGCCGCATCCTCCGCTTCCCCTTCATTCATCAGCATCCGATAGCACATGTTGTAAACCGGTGTCTGGAAAGCCTCCACGATCTGCCGAAATGCGGATTCATCGCGCTGAATTGCTCGTTGGATCGTGTCGGTGCTGATGTCTCGGTTCAATTTGATTTCTCCATCCGTTTCTAAAACCATATACGGAAAGCTGCCGATTCGGTTGCAATCGGAGGCGGCTGTTTATTTGCCTGATTAATTATAGGAGTGATTGGGAAGAAAATGATGCAGGCGGGAATTTTAAAAATAAGGAGTCGATTAAAGAAAAAAAGCGCACGGACAAATTGGCCGTGCGCCTGATATGCGTTAGACGATTTCGATTCCGGGTTCGTCTTTGGTCTTGCCGATCACCCAGGCAGCCTGTCCAGCAGCTTCTGCACCTTTCAGGAAAGTATCCAGTTCCGACTCGCTGAGCGCGAGCAACAGTCCACCGCTGGTTTGCGGATCGTATAACATCATCTGTTCAAGTTCACTGATGCTGTCTTTGAAAGTAACGTTTTTGGCGTAATATTTCAGGTTTTCAACTGCCCCAGCTGGGAACAGCCCCTGTTCCATGTATTGGCGATAATGAGGCAGGAACGGTATTGCGTCCCATTGATAACGGATTCCAACGCGATTGTCACGTACCATCTCAGAGCTATGTCCCAGCAGACTGAATCCGGTGATATCGGTTCCGCAATTTCCACCGGCGGCTACCGCCAGCTCCGAAGCCTTGAGATTGAGTGTTTTCATCCATTTGGTCAGTTCCGCAAAGTCCTCTGGAGCTGCCAGGCTGGCTTTGTTGGCGGTTGAAATCAACCCAAACCCAAGTGGTTTCGTTAATACAAGGGTATCTCCAGCTTCGATGCGGCTTTTATAAAGAATTTTATCGGGATGAACCATACCGACTACTGCCAGACCATATTTTGGTTCCTGATCGCGAACGGTGTGACCGCCGACGATCGGACAGCCGGCTTCTTTCGCCTTTTCAGCGCCGCCTCGGAAGATGTCAGAGATCACTTCGGGCGGCAGATTGGTGGGCATGGCGGTAATGTTGAGCGCCATGATCGGTTTTCCACCCATCGCGAACACATCCGACAGGCTGTTGGCTGCTGCGATGGCGCCATAATCATAGGCGTCATCGACGATGGGAGGGAAGAAATCCGTGGTGAATACCAGCGCCTGTTCATCGTTGAGCTTGTAAACGGCAGCGTCATCCGCCTCCTCCAGCCCCACCAGTAACTCAGGAAAAGAGGCCTGATTAAACAGGTTACCAAAGGGGTTAATTACGTCGGTGAGCACTTCTGCCCGCAATTTTGCTGCACATCCGGCACAAAATGCCAATTCAGTTAGTTTAATGGGTGCATTTTTTTCTGTCATTCGATTGCTCCTGCTGATTCATAAAAATTAGCGATAAAATTAATAAATATTCAAACATTGAATAATTTCAACATTTCCATTATAATGCCAATCGATTCATTCTTCAAAACGCATTATGGAGGATCTTTTATGAAACAGAAGAAAGCTTTTTTTTCCACTAACCTGGGAATAATCCTGACCGGATTATTCATCGGGATTGTTGCTCCGACACTGCAAAAGTTCGGCAACCCTAAAAACATGGGGATTTGTGTCGCCTGCTTTGAGCGCGATATTGCGGGTGCGCTGGGGTTGCATCGTGCAAGCGTTGTGCAATATCTTCGTCCCGAAATCCCCGGGTTCGTGCTGGGGTCGCTGATCGCAGCGCTGGTGTATCGTGAATTCCGTGCGCGAGGTGGTTCCGCTCCTATTTTGCGTTTCACGCTTGGGTTCTTTGCGATGATCGGTGCACTGGCTTTCCTTGGTTGCCCATGGCGTGCCTGGTTCCGCCTGGCTGTCGGCGACTTGAATGCTATCGTAGGGCTGATTGGCCTGTTCGTTGGCATTGGCATCGGAATTCTGTTCCTGAAGAGAGGTTTTTCATTGGGGCGCAGTTACAAAATGAAACCGGTTGCCGGATGGATGATGCCGCTGATTATGATTGCGCTGTTGCTGTTCCTGATCGCCAAACCGCTGTTTGGTGCTGACGGTACCGGTCCGATCTTCTTCAGTGAAAGTGGTCCTGGTTCACTCCACGCTCCTGTACTGATGTCCCTGGGGCTGACAATTGTTTTCGGCTTTCTGGCGCAACGAACACGTTTCTGTACGGTTGGTGCAATGCGTGATATCGCGTTGATGAAAGACTTCCATCTCAGCTATGGTGTTATAGCTCTGTTCGTCGGTGCACTGATCATGAATCTGATCTATGGTCAGTTCAAAATAGGCTGGCAGGGACAACCGGTTTCGCACAACAACGCTTTGTGGAATTTCCTTGGCATGGCCCTTTCCGGATTGGCCTACTGTCTGGGCGGCGGTTGCGCAGGTCGGCAATTGTTTTTGAGCGGTGAGGGTGACACCGATGCCGGCACTTTCGTGATCGGTATGATCATCGGCGCTGCTTTTGCACATAACTTCGGCCTGGCAGGTAGTCCTGACAAGCTGGTAGAAGAACAAATGGTCATCGGTGGGATATCCACCGCTGGAATGATCGCGGTTGTGATCGGTATTGTGATCTGTATCGGAATCGGTTTCTTAAGCCGCGATAAAATAGAATCGAGGGCATAAAATGGCTGAAAACAGAATTGATGCACGTGGTTTGTCCTGTCCGCAACCGGTTCTTTTGGTTGCCAATGCAGTACTGAAAAATGAGTTTCCGATTGTAGTGTTGGTCGATGGCATGACCGCAGAGGAAAATATTCGGCGCTATGCGGAATCCAAAAATCTGAAAGTGTCCATCAATCATCATGATGATGAGGCGGAAATTACAATCGCCAATTAACGATAAAAATGACATTTGCAAAGAGGTTCCTGAATTTCTTCGGGATCCTCTTTGCCCCTATTAAAACTGGTATTGGTGCAAGATGATAACCGAACAACATCCCCCAAAAATTTATTATTTTGATCATGCTGCGACCTCCTGGCCAAAGCCGCCAGAGGTGATTGAGGCAATGCAGCTGGCGTTGGAATCTGCCGGCGGGAATGCAGGCAGAGGGGGACATCAACTGGCGAAAGCGGCCTCCTCTGTGATTTACGATGCACGCGAGACGGTGGCGGATTTCTTTGGCTGCGATGATCCTTTTCGCGTAGCTTTCGCTTCCAACATCACCGAATCGGTGAATCTGGTGATGCAGGGGCTGCTAAAGCCCGGTGATCACGTGCTGGTGACTCCGATGGAGCACAACGCCGTGATGCGCCCGCTGACAGCGCTGCAAAAACGTGGGGTCACCTGGGAAGTGTTGCCCTGTTTTGAAGATGGAAGCGTTGATCTATACGCAGCTAAAAAGAAAATCCGAAAAGAAACGCGCCTGATGGTGATCTGTCACGAATCAAACGTCAATGGTGTGATCCAGCCGGTGCGTTCTCTGGGCGAACTGGCGCGCGAAGCCGGAATCCTGATGCTGGTTGACACAGCTCAATCTGCCGGCCATATGCCGATCAACATTGAAACTGACCTGATCGATTTTCTGGCGTTCACCGGTCATAAAGGACTGATGGGGCCAACCGGAACCGGTGGTGTGGTTTTTGGCAGTCGTGTTCCGATTGATGAGATTTCTCCGCTGATTTATGGCGGCACCGGCAGCTATTCTGAGAGCATTGAGCAGCCGCTGTTCCTGCCTGACCGCTTCGAAAGCGGTACCCAGAATTGCGCGGGGCTGGCAGGCTTATCCGCCGGAATTCACTGGGTGAAGGATCACAATCGCGATGGCCGCATGCAGGCAACGCAAAACCAGATGATGAGCGTTTTTATTGGGCTGCTTAAACAGATCCCCAATTTATCGCTTTACACCGCAGCAAATCTTCACATGCAGGGGGATGTGCTCTCCATCACCATCGCAGAGGTCGATAATGGTCTGGCAGCGGAATGGCTGGACAGCGACTGCGGCATTATGGTACGTACCGGTCTGCATTGCGCACCAATGGCTCACCGAACCCTGGGAACTTTTCCCAGCGGCACCATCCGCCTGTCAATTTCCCCGCTGACCACTATCGAAGAGATCGAAACATGTGTGGCGGCGGTCAATACTTTCGCGACCGATCCGGCGGTCGTGCTCAAAGCCTGGGATAACCGTGTCTGACCCGTACCTGTTGTTGGTTTTTACTACCAGCCATGCCATTGGCATTCAAAAGAAGCTTGAAAAAGAAGGGATTCACGCGACCCTTTCTACAATTCCGCGCGGTGTGAGTTCGGACTGTGGTATGTGCGTCCGCTTCGATGGCGCTGATCTGGAGAAAGTACAGGAGATCGTGGATCATATCCCCTTTGAAATCCAGGAGATTATCCCCTTCCCAAAACAGAGTTCATGACCCCATCCCTGCCATTTGACCAATCCGCTGTGATTTCAATCATTGGCGCTGGTGGCAAGACCAGCCTGATGTTTTATCTTGCCCGTGCATTGAAAGGCAACGTTATAACAACTACCACCACCAAAGTGGGTTATGATCAGCTGCAGGGTGCAGACCAGTTGCTGACCTATGACCAGTTTATGGGGCAGCCTGAACAGTGCTTGCAGGCAAAGGTCAACTGGGTAAGTCGGGTTTTGGATTCTTCACAACGGAAAGTGGACGGGTTTTCCCCGCTTGAATTTCGCTGGATGACAGCGGTTGCCCGTTCGTATGGCTTGCCCATCATAAATGAAGCGGATGGAGCTCACTGCCGCCATATCAAAGCCCCTTCGGATTTTGAGCCGGTCATTCCAGAGGAAACGACGCACGTGCTGAGCCTGGTGGGGTTGGATGTGCTGGGTCAGCCAATCAATGACCAGGTGGTTCATCGTCTTCCGCTGTTCACGGGGATCACCGGCACGTTGGAAGGGATGCAGATTACGGAAGAGGTTATCATCGCTGCTTATTGCCATCCAATGGGCGGGTTCAAGAATACCCCGGCGACTGCCAGCAAGATTGCAGTGCTCAACTTTGCCGACAGCGAGGAGCGGGTGCTGGCAGGCAGGCGGATCGCCAGAAAGCTGTTTTCAGCAGGGATTGATGAAGTCTGGTTGACGAGCATGAAACCGGGGAATCAGCGTATTTTAGAACGGTTAAGGAATGAGGAAAAAAGATGAGTGAACGGGAAATTGTCGCGTTTCGTGGGTCAGGGGATTTAGCTTCCGGAGCAGCTTTGCGGTTATGGCGCAGTGGTTATCGACTGCTTTTAACGGAATTACCGCATCCGCTTTGCATTCGCCGCACCGTTGCGTTTGCCAACGCGGTCTATGAAGGGACAATGAAGGTGGAAGAGGCAACCTCGGTGTTGATTTCTGATCCAAAACAGGCGCCCGAACAATGGCAGAAGGGCAATATTCCGTTACTGGTTGACCCCGATCTCTCCAAAACGCTGACGCTTAAACCGGATGTGCTGGTGGATGCGCGCCTGATTAAAAAAGATCGCGGAGACACCAATCGTTCGCTTGCGCCGCTGGTGATTGGGCTTGGTCCGGGTTTTACCGCGGGCGAAAATGTTCATGCGGTGATTGAAACCAGCCGTGGACACAATCTGGGACGGGTTTTTTGGCAGGGTTCGGCTTTGCCGGATACCGGCCTGCCCGGATTGGTTGGCGGTGAGGGGATCAAACGCGTGCAGAAGAGCCCGGCTGACGGTGTTTTTGAAGCTAAAGTAGCCATTGGGGATATGGTGAAAGAAGGAGACCTGCTGGCGGTCGTTGGCGGAAATGAAATGCGCTCACCGATTGAGGGGGTTGTGCGCGGCGTAATCTACCCGGGAACCAGGGTGACCACCGGTTTGAAAGTGATGGATGTTGACCCGCGCGGCGTATGCGAACACTGCTTCACCGTTTCCGATAAAGCCAGTGCGCTGGGCGGCGCAATTCTGGAAGCTATTTTAGCCTGGAACGCTCGAGGATCAGCTCCGCAACCACGCTGACGGCGATCTCTGCGGGAGTTTCCCCATTAATTTGCAGTCCGATCGGCGAATGCACCTGGTCGATGAGCTGCTGGGAGATGCCTTCTTCCCGTAAGCGCTGATAAATTTTCTCACGTTTGTGACGGCTGCCAATCATGCCGATATAGGCTGCTTTGGAGCCGATCACCTGTTTCAATACGTCGTAGTCGCCCAGATGACCGCGGGTCAGGATCACGATAAAAGTTTCTTCGTCGATTTGAAAATCCGGCAGTTGCTGATAATTGGGGACGACCAGTATATCCGATTCCGGAAAGCGCTGGCTGTTGGCGAATTCTGCGCGGTCATCCACCACAACCGTCTTAAAATCGACCCGATTTGCCAGACGAACTGTTTCCAGTGAGACGTGTCCACCGCCGAACACCAGCAATTTACTGCGGCGATGCACCGGTTCAAACAACAGGCTCGCGCTGGCTGATTGGTCCGAATGCAGCGCATTTTTACTCTGTGGCTGCATCGCCAGCTCTGCGATTTCTGCGCTCACTTCCAGATTCCCGGTTTGCTCTCCGTTCTCGGAGATAAAGCAGATTTCAGCCGGACAGTCCCCTTCCCGGTTGAATGCGGTGATCAGCCATCCTTTGCGGTTCTCCAACCCGGCAGCAAGCGCTTTTTTGAAGACTGTGAGAATCTCGGGTTGATCCGGAGCCAGGTAACTCAAAAGTACATCGCCGTATCCGCCACAGATCATGTCCATATTGGCAGCATCTTCTCCAGTCAGCGAAAAGTGATACATAAATCCGACTTTGTTCTGGAAAACCTTTTTAGCGTTTTCGATCGCGTCAGCTTCCAGGCGACCGCCGCCGATCGTCCCGATGATTGAGCTGTCTTTCTTAACCAGCATTTTGGTTCCGGTGGTTCTGGGTGAAGAGCCGACATTTTCGATGATCGTTGCCAGTACAATCGGTTCTCCCTTTTCAAGGGATTCAATAATTCCACTGTAAATGTTATACATGAGACTCCAGATTTGTTATAGAGATAAACCTTCTCCTGGGAAGGTGCCTTCTTTTCCTTTGCGCAGCTCCAGACAGCTGTTAAGCCAGTCTATGGTGGCTTCAATGTTCTTGCGCCGGTATTCAATTACAACCTGCTGATAGAGCGATTTCTGATTGTCTTTTTTACCACGTTTTTCCAGATTATCCAGCCATCGGTGGCATTCCCGAACCTGAATATTAATCAACCGTTCGAATTCCGGATAAGGTTCCTCCAACAGGAACAAGACCTTAATCATGTATTCAGAGCGGATCAGGTTGGGGTAATCTACCGGGCTTTCGCGCCACTTCTCGAATTCGCGATTGCCCAGCTCAGTTGTAGTGTACACTTTACGAAAAGGGAAGGCTGAACCGGCTGCCAGTGTCGAACTGATCAGCTGATTGCGCTCCAGCTTGTTGAGTGTCGCATAGAGCTGGCTCTGTTTGAAGCGCCAGACAATGTGAAACTCCGGTACGTTCCGCAACATTTTGTCGAGATCATAGGCATGAATCGGTTTCTTGCGGATGATTCCCAACAGTAAATATTCTACCGATAGTGGATCCTGCTCTCTTGCCATTGCCTGCTCCTGTGTCTCGTTGTTTGCTCACTCCTATGCTTTCTGTCAGGAGTATTCAATTAATAATCATTCTCATTAAAATGAATTTTACCGGATTTTCCAGTTTATGGTAAAATCCTAATTCGCGGGTTTCTGAACCCTGAGAAATTTATAACCGCGGTCACGGATGAAGGATCAGCGGACAGGCATTAATAAGCACCGGACCCTTGAGGGTATATCCCTGAAGCAGCAGACCGGGAAAGGGAGTAAAGATGGCAAAATGTGAAGCATGTGGGAAATCAACGGCGTTCGGTCATAACAGAAGTTTTTCATTGCGGGCAACCCGGCGGACTTTCCGTCCCAACCTGCAAAAAGTGACCACCTATGAGAACGGCACGCGAATTCAGAGGACACTTTGCACAAAGTGCATCCGCACACTGAGCAAAATCAGCAAAAAATAACTTTTCAAATTCTCATGATAACAAAACGCACTTTATGTGCGTTTTTTGTTTTAGAGGTTGATTTTGAATCCTGATTATCTAAACGAATTTCAGGATGATGGATACCTTGTGTGATCAGGCCGCCGTTTGCGCGGCACGCCTCAATCGTGTTACGGCTTCGGCACAGCCTGCCGCATGACGAAAGATCGTTGTGCCGGCGACAAACACGTCAGCTCCGGCTGCAGCGCATTGCGCAACGGTCTCTTCATTCATTCCACCGTCAACCTGGATGCGAACGTCCAGCCCCTGATCATCGACCATCTTACGGATGCGCCGGATTTTCTTCAGCATCTCCGGCTGGAATTTCTGCCCACCAAAGCCGGGATTCACCGTCATCACCAGCAACATATCAGCGAACGGGAGCAGCGGTTCTACCATCTCAACCGGAGTGCCTGGATTAAGTGACAGCCCGGCTTTCGCTCCGAGGCTGCGGATATCCTGCAACGTGCGGTTGGTATTGGGGTTGTTCTCGCAATGGACTGTCACATACGTCGCGCCGGCTTCGATAAATTTGGCAATGTGATTTTCCGGCCGAACGATCATCAGGTGGACATCCAGCGGAATCCGAAATGCCTGCCGCAACTGTTCAACGATCGGAACACCAATCGAGAGGTTGGGCACGAAAACACCGTCCATCACATCGACGTGAATCCAGTCAGCACCGCCATCGATGGCTGCCTGCGTTTCATCGCCAAGTTTCAGGAAATTTGCTGCTAAAAGGGAAGCCGAAATCAGAGGGGGATTCTTTTCCATAGGTCAGTCAGTTCCTTCGTATTATATTGTAGCATGCCTTCAATTCATGCAGCAGCTCTGTGGCCGTTTGCTGCCGCTGTGCGGGCGTTTTATCCAGCGCTCGCAGGATCACCGCAGCCAGTTCCGTTGGGGTGTTTTGGGGCACATCTGGCATCAGGTGTAAATGCGCATGAACCGCTTCCTCGTAAGTTGTCATGGGATATGGCAGCGATTCCGTCCACAACCGGTACAGGATCATCCCGAGACTATAGACATCTGACCTGGTGGTAGATGCTTCTCCGCGGCATTGTTCCGGGCTCATATACAGGGGAGATCCCCAGACCTCGGCGAGGGATTGCGCCGGGTCTTCAATGCGGTGCGCTTCACCGAAGTCAGTGATCTTGAGAAACGGGTTCCCGTCTGTGCCAACCAGCACGTTGAGCGGTTTCAGGTCGCCATGGACGATTTCAGCCTGATGAATCGCTACAATTGCTTCGCATAGATTAATTATGATCCACCATTTCAATTCGACCTCCAGGCTGCCGCTTTCCAGCCAGTGCCATAATGTTGTTCCTTCCACATATTCCTGCACAATTACGACTGAATCCGGAAAGTCAAGCACGTCCTTAATCGCGATCACACGCGGATTATCAATCGTCGCCTGCAGGGCAGCTTCCCGGTGCAGCGCTGCCCGCACCTCGGCTGGATTGGCAACGTCAGACCGTGAGACTTTCAGCGCGACGATCTCATTTGAAATGGTTGAAACTGCCTGATACAGGATTGCCCTGCCACCGGCACCGATTTGTTTTAAGATACGATATTCGCTGAACAGCGGAAAAACCTCCGTCATTGTTATATAATTATAAATTGAACCGTCTCGCATTTTTGATCTCTTTATACAAATGCAGGTGCAGGCGAAAAAACCTTTTGAAACCAGGAAAAAACGTGGCGCAAAAAACATCCGGAAATATTATCAGCATCAATACCTGTCTTATTTCTCTTGTTTTAGGCATCTTTATTTTTGTGCTGGCAGTTTTTATCGTCCTGTTAATCGGTCAACCAGGCACGGAAACAGCAGCTGATTCGCTTGCGCAGCTGACGGTAATCCCGGCGCCAACAGTTACCCCAACCGTCCCTGTACCGGTGGAAACACCCAACCTGGAGGTCCGCTACGTCTCACCAGAAGGATTCTCGGTGGGTGCGTTCGTGAAGATAGCGAATACACAGGGGGCGGGGCTGAAAATCCGCCCTGAGCCCGGGACCGCTGGCGATGTCAGCTTTATCGCTTCGGATGGCGACCTGTTCACGATTGTGGATGGACCCGATGATCGGAATGGCTATTCCTGGTGGAAGCTCCAGGGCGTCAATGACAAAGCGCTGAGCGGTTGGGGGGCATCCGCCTTCCTCTCACTGGTAGCGCCGGCTGCTGATAAAGTGGAGCAGGATCATCGCTAAATGACAACGTCCGCTTCTTTTTACGCCATTCATTCTGCCAGTGCGCATTCCATCGGCAAAGTGCGCCGTTATAACGAAGATGCGATGTATCGTTTTGACGGGCAGCTGATGCGCCTCAATCATCAGGAAGCACTGGGGCTGTACATTATTGCGGATGGAATGGGCGGACACGCTGACGGCGATAAAGCATCCGCCTGTACGGTGACCGCCTTTGTGCGCTGTTTTTTTGAAGAAGTTTTCTGCGATCTGCTTGAAGCGGAAGAAGAACCGGAGTCGATCCCGGAGCGTCTTGCAAGCTGCATGGTGCAGGCGAATCAGGAGTTGGTTCAACGCTATCCGGGCAGCGGCACGACCTTTACGGTTGCGCTGGTGACGAACCGCAAAGTATATGGCGCGCATGTTGGCGATTCCCGGCTGTTTGTGCTTGACAAGGCTAACCAGCTGGAGCAGCTTACGCATGACCACAGCCTGGTTCAGGTGATGATTGATCTGGGGGAGCTGACGCCGGAAGAGGCGCTGAATCACCCGCGCCGAAGCGTGTTGCTGCGCAGCCTGGGATTTAAAGAGGAACTGGATGTGGATACGTTGGAGCGCGAGCTGCAGCCGGGCGACCGCCTGCTGCTATGCTGCGACGGACTTTGGTCAGTGGTCGATGAGGAAGGTCTTATAAAGATCATTAACCAGTCAGATGATTTGCAAAAAGCCTGCGATGCGCTGGTGGAGGCTGCCAATGATGCTGGCGGACCGGACAACATCAGCTGCATCTTGATTGAACCGGAAAAGTAAAAAAAGAAATGAGGCGGATATGACAAGGGAATTGGCCGTAGATGATCGAAAATATTTAATTCTGGTGGTGGATGATGATGAACGGATTGTTCGGATGATTCGTTTGAACCTTGAGCATGACGGTTTTTCTGTTATTGAGGCCAATACCGGTATGGAAGCGATCAACCAGGTACGCGAAAAATTGCCAAATCTGGTGATTTTGGATGTGATGATGCCGGGTATTGATGGGTATGAGGCACTCTCTCTGATTCGCGAAACCAGCCAGGTACCGGTGATTATGCTGACGGCCAAAAGCGAGGAAGAAGACCGCATCAAGGGGTTGGAGTTGGGAGCGGATGATTACATCACCAAACCGTTCAGCCCGCGCGAACTGACCAGCCGTATTCGCGCTGTACTGCGTCGTACCGAGGGCTTACTTGGGGTGGATTCGGGTGAAGTGATCCTGGTGGATGATCACCTCAGGCTCGATTTTGGCAAGCGCGAAGTATGGCTGGATGGTGAACTGGTCAAACTGCGTCCCACGGAGTATCGTCTGCTGTATCATCTGGTGCAGAATGCCGGTTGGGTGATGACGTACGATCAGATTCTGGCAAAAGTGTGGGGATATGAATATCGCGATGAGACACATTATGTGCGTTTATATGTTAACTATCTGCGTAAAAAACTGGAAAAAGATCCGTCTAATCCGAAGTACATCCTGACCGAACGCGGCGTAGGCTATCGTTTTGTGGATTATCGAAGGTAGCCGCCAGAGCCACTGCTGAACCTTTTTATACAAGAATCTAATAAACCGCAAGTACTTTTCTAACACTTGCGGTCTATTATTTAAGTAGAAAAGATAAATACTCTGAATTCACAGAGCAGTAAAAAATGGAGGGAAAAATGATGAGAACATATAGAGTAAGACCTATGAGAGAACTCTTTTCAATGCAGGATTCGATGGATCGTCTGTTCAATGAATTTTTCAGTGAAAGCGAAGATAAAAGCCTGATGAGTATTCAACCCCGAGTAGATTTGAAGCAGAAGGAAAACGCACTGGAAGTAAAAATGACCATCCCGGGTGTTGATCCGGAAAATATTCAGGTAACCGTGAACGATAATGTTCTGGTCGTAAAGGCAGAGATAAGCGAGGAGAAGGAAGAAGGCGATGAGAAGGCGGTATATCAGCTGCGCGAACACACTTACAGCTCCTATTATCGCGAAATCATGCTGCCTTGTGAGGTGGAAGCCGAGAAAGCAGATGCGGAGTACACCAATGGCGTGTTGAAGTTGGTATTGCCCAAGGCTGAAATTGTCAAACCGAAGGTGATTTCAATCAAAGCCGGCAAGAAAAGCGACGACAGCGCTGCAGCGACAAAAGTGATTGAACATAAAGAGAAAAAAAGCGGTGATCCGCACGCTGAAAAATAATTCAACGTTTATTATTACCCAACAGACCTTGCAGGGGTGACAATGCGCACGGTTTTTGCGTGCGCGCGTTGCCCGATGGGTGTCAGCCCGATCATCTGTCGAACATTACAGGAATGTTTTCAAACCAAATACTATTTTCGCCCTGCGGGCGAACGGGTGATGCTCGGTCTTTCAGACCACATTGTCGCCCCTACATGTTTCTGTAGGGTTGCTTACTCAATCTAAATGAAAAAATCAAAGTCATTTTTTTGTAAATCAATTCTTTGAAAAATCATACGTTGTAGGGGCGACAACGCGCACGGTTTTTGCGTGCGCGCGTTGCCAGACGGTGTCAGCCATCATCTGCCGAACATTACAGGAATGTTTTCAAACCGAATGCCATTTTCGCCCTGCGGCCGAACGGGCGATGCTCGGTCATTCAGACCGCATTATCGCCCCTACATCTTTCTGTAGGGTTGCTTACTCAATCTAAATGAAAAAATCAAAGTCATTTTTTTGTAAATCAATTCTTTGAAAAATCATACACCGTAGGGGCGACAATGCGCACGGTTTTTGCGTGCGCGCGTCGCCCGATGGGCATCAGCCCGATCATCGCCCCCTGTAGATAATCACCAAAATAAAGACCTATATTGCTATTTATACAAATCCTTCCAATGTCAGGATTTGAAAACGCGCAAAATTTCAAGAGAGATCCCTTTTTGGATAATCTCTTAATCAAATAGCAGGGTTCCTCTGCCGAATTCCTGTCGTATTTCAGGACGAATTTCGTTATAATTTTGCTATGCAGCTAACCGATCAATCGCTGGTGCTGGTCGCAATTATGCCCAATGTACGCGATATGGAAATCGCGCGCGTTCTGGGTTGGTATCGCATTCCAATGAAAACCGCGCCCAAAATCGTCCGCACGGATCTGATCGCCTTTTACCAGCCTAAAGCTTTCGGGGCGGATCATCAGAGCCGGATTGAAAAATATGCTGAGATACGCGGAGTAGAACTGGTGATGCGCAGGGAATTGTTCCGCGATGAACCGGATCACCCGCGCGCTGAGGAAGAATATTACAAGCTTCAACTGGGACCGCTGCGCGAACTGGAAACGCCCATCCCAGCGGATCGCTGGAAACGATTCCTGTTTTTCTACACAACCGCAGAAAAACTGTTTTCAGCAAAATCCATGCGTGATCTGGCTGTCGTTGGTGCCGAACGCGATATCCTGTGGCGGTCGTTGCAGGAACGGGCAAATGCGTCGTTTTTGCCAGCAGCCGTGCAAAGCCAGATGATGGATCCGCGCTTGGAATTGCAGTTTCTTTTGGGAGATTTATCGCTGGCAGGGTTGGATTTTGACTTGCCGGAAGATTCTTTAGATTAGATCGGAGGAATTTCACGATGGAAAAAATCATTAAAGGAGGAACACTGGTCACGGAAGCGGAGACTTTTCAAGCGGATATTTTGATTCGTGACGAGAAGATCGCTGCGATTGGGAAGGATTTGACAGCAGAAGGAGCTGAAGTGTTGGATGCACGCGGTATGTTGGTTCTGCCCGGCGGGGTTGATCCGCACGTACATCTCAGCCTGCCCTTCCCCGGCACCGTCTCTTCGGATGACCATTACACCGGCACCAAAGCTGCAGCCTTTGGCGGTACGACCACGGTGATCGATTTTGCCAACCACGACCTTCCCTCGTTGGTGGACAGTTTCCACCAGTGGCAGGAGAAAGCGCTTCCGAATGTCGCAGTCGACTATGGCATTCACCAGAACTTCACCCGGTTTAATGAGAACACCCTGAAAGAACTGGCAGCCCTGCCGGAACTGGGAGTGACTTCAATCAAAATGTTCACAGCCTATAACGGACGTATGCGGCTGGAAGATGGCGAGATCTTCCAGGTTTTACGAGAAGCGAAAGCACAGCAGATGCTGTCGTTGATTCATGCTGAAAATGGCGATTTGATTGAGGTTCAAATCGCAGAAGCTGTCAAGGCAGGGCATCTCGATCCTGGCTGGCATGCCCGCACGCGCTCAGCCTGGGGCGCAGTCGAGTCAGTGCTGCGGGTGTCAGCGCTCTCGGCGGAAGCCGGCAATGCGCCGATCTATATCGTTCACATGAATGCCGGTGGAGAAGTCGATCAGCTGCGCTATGCACGCGCTCACGGCATCCCGATCTATGGGGAAACCTGCCCGCAATATCTGATGTTCACCGATGAAGCGCTCTCACGGGAAGATGGCGCGAAGTGGGTCTGCTCACCTCCGATGCGCAAAGCGGCTGACAGGGAAATGCTGTGGCGTTCTCTTGAAGATCAAACGATGAATGCAATCGGGACAGATCATTGTCCCTTCCTTTACAATGGCGCGCAATCAATCCGCTATGAAGATCAGGATTATTGCATGCCCGGCAAAGAACTTGGCAAGGATGATTTTCGCAAGATTCCCAATGGCCTTCCGGGAGTTGGAGATCGCATGCCGGTATTGTGGACTGCTGCGGTTAACAGCGGCCGCATCAGCGCCAATCGGTTCGTTCAACTGACTTGCACCAACCCGGCAAAAATTTTTGGGCTTTATCCGCAAAAAGGGACAATTTTACCGGGCTCAGACGCTGACCTGGTGTTTTGGGATCCCAACAAAGAAGTCCAATACGGGGTGAAAGTGGCAAAGCATCGCACCGATTACAACCTGTATGAAGGCATGATGTTGAAAGGATATCCGGTTAAAGTATTATTGCGGGGAAAGACAATTGTCGATGGCGAGCATTGGAGCGGATCCCGTGGCAGCGGACGTTATCTGCTTCGCGATCGATTTAGAGACTGACATTAAATGGTAATTTTCCTGATCCCGACTGGAATCTTGGTTGTCGGGATCCTGACAGTTTTCCTGTTAAACCGATTCAGCGGACGCAGCGGGCTTGCATGGCTGGCATCGTTGATCGCCTCAATTTTGAGCCTGGTCTGGGCGGTGTCTTTATACTGGCTGCCGGAACGTTCGCTTTCGCTTCCGATTTCCGATTTGTCACTCGAATTCTCCATCCACCATCAGACGGTTTTCCAAATCATTCTGGTGATGAGTTTAATTGTATTTATCATCATGACGGTTCCCGCCCGAATTGACACCCGCAGACAGATAATCGTCTGGTCAGATATGCTGATTCTGGCATTGATCGGGCTGTTCACGATGAGCGCCAGCAATACTTGGACGGTATTGGTCGGCTGGCTGGCGTTGGATGGATTTGAGATTTTCTTGAGTCTGTCTGATAGAGGGGATCCGGAAGTATTTCGGCAGGTCTACCGCGGAATGGTTTCGCGCCTGATTGGTATTGGGTTGGCAATCATCGCGGTTGGTCTTGGCATGGGGGTAAATCCATCCAGCACAAGTGAATCGCTGGCAATGCTCGCGGTAGTTTTCCGTGTCGGCATTTTCCCGCTGCAAAATTCCTATCTGTCCAGTCTCAGCGGTATTCGACTCGGCGTGCGAGTTGTCCTCAAAGCATTCTCAGTATTATTTACCCTGCCATTTTTGGCAGGGGTAAAGGTGCTGCTGATTGGGAATGGACTGTTCACCATGCTGCTGATCTTTGCAACTTTCAGCGCCTTCTACAATAGTTTGACCTGGCTCTACCCGCGAGAGGAAGTTGGCGCTGAGGATTGGGAATGTCCGTTGAATGTCGCGAATGCATTTCTCTTTATCTCAGCGATTCGTTCGCACCCTGAAGCCATGATTGTCTGGGCAAGCGCGCTCGTTTTTGTGCTGGATCCATTTCTGTTCTACTCTCATCACAATCGCTGGTTGAATGCACTGATGCTGTTGAATCTGCTGCTGTTGGTTGGGCTGCCAGGAACGCCCTTCGCAGCCGGATGGCAGGGGCTGGTGATGCCCCAATTGAACTGGACAGATATTTACATCATCTTTTCATACGTCTCACTTCTGAGCGGTTTGAGTTTGAGGTTATTTGGCACTGGCACACGAAATGGACAGGTAGAGGAAACCTGGATGTATACGCTGGTGCCATTTGGATACCTGCTGACCTTTTTTGTGTTGATATTATCCAACCTGATGGATCGTGATTTCTTCAGCGAGTCTGGTGTTGCCTGGGCAGCTGTTGCAACCTTGATTCTGACAGGTGCATTGACCGCACGGTTGATGGGCTTTTTCGAGGAAGAGAACCTCAGTCCGGGCAAACGCTGGGTGCCTTATCTCTCCCACCGGATGGAAAACTTCACCCGTTCTCTTTCAACGCTTGACTGGCTGTCTCGGCCGATTAATGGGGTGCTCAGCTTCTTTTCAGCGGGGATGAGGCTGGTTAACGGTGTTTTCGAAGGTTACATGGGAGTCTTGTGGGAATTCCTGTTGCTGATTTCGCTGCTTTTGGTTATTATGCGGTGAGAGGAACCTGAATGCAACTGCCTGTCACATCTCTCATCGGTCTTGGCTTGATCTCGCTTGGCGCATTGATTGTTTTTACTCAGATAGACGCTGACGATCATCGTTTCAACCTGGTTGGGTATTTGTTGAAATACATCGGCGTGATTCTGCTGGTTTTTCGCATTTTCTCAATTCAAAAAACGGTGATCATCCTGTTGGTGGGAATTATGACGACGGTGGTGCTGGGCACGGAAGAATTCCGCTCCGGGCTTCCGTTGCAGTTACCGAAGCTGACCGTGAATCACATTATGCGCGTGCTGATCAGCATGATCCTGTTTGTACTGACCTTCACAATTGAACCGATGATCGCGCGCTGGATTCCGATTCCGGATTCAATCCTGTTTGCGGTATTATTCCTGATTTTACTGGGGCTGGCTGAATTCAGTTTGACCGGCTCGTTGCTGATTCGCTTTCTGGCGCTGATCAGCATACTGCTCGGTTACATGCTGGTGATGGTTTTTTTGGAGGATGCGACGCTCACCTTTGCGATCCTGATCGGCACCATGATGACGATCGCGCTCATTGGCGCCAATTTCATCAGTGAATCACAGCCAGCGGTAGTTGAAATTGAAGTGAATGAGGACTTGAGCGAATGAATGCTCCTCTGTTATGGGTCGTTGTCCCGCTCGCATCCGGGCTGCTGCTGATGCTTCTCTCATCCCATCAGCGAATTATGAAGCTGACCGCGCTGCTGATCTGTTTATTGCTTGGCTTGGTAGCCCTGTTGATTCCGATCAACAGTATGATTATTTTTGGGTCGCAAACTTCGCTGGTTTTTACCGACTCCTTGAATATTCTCGGTCGGCAATTGATTCTGGGACGCAACCAGCAACCGCTGCTGATCTTCCTGTTTATGCTGGCAGCTTTCTGGATCCTGGCATCCTTGACCGTGCGGACGCACCGCTTTCAGATATCTGTTCTGATGATGCAAACCGGACTGTCGATTGGCATGATTTCAGTCAGACCGTTGTCATTCAGTATTTATTTCATCCTGTTGCTCACAATCCTTCCGATGCCGATTCTGCAGGTGCAGCGTGAATCCGATAGCAGCGGTTTGATGCGGACCATGCTCAGCCAGATTCTCGGGGTCACTTTCATTGGAGTTGCCTTCTGGCTGATGAACGCAGTGTCGCTCAACATTGCCGACACGATGTTGACTCAGCGCACTATTCTGATGATGCTGATCGGTTTCATATTTCTACTGGGAATTTTCCCGTTCCACAGCTGGCTGGTTATGCTGATGATGCGCTATCCTTCATTTTCGGTGGGGTTCACCGTCTCTCTCCAGCAATTCTCTGTTTTTTATCTGTTGCTGAAAATCCTGAACGAATACACCTGGATCCGTACTTATAACGAACTGTATCGTGGAATGGTCGCGATCGGGCTGGTGATGCTGCTGTTTGGCGGACTGATGGCGCTTTTTTCTACCTTCCCAAAACGGCTGTTTGCTGCGCTGGTGTTGGCGGAAAATGGGATTGTACTGGTGGCGATTGGCATGAAAAGCGAACGCGAGTTGACTGCTGCGATGACCTTGTTGGTATTGCGGTTGCTGGTGACGCTTGTGTGGGCGTACATTGACCAGACAGAGTCAGATGCTCAGCAAGCCCATGCTGAGGCGCTGCTGCAGGGTGAAGATCCGCCGCCTTCCTTAATTGACCTCAGCGCAGTCCGCCTGCTGGTTTATTACATACTGGCAGGGATGCCGCTTTCGCTGGCGTTTCCTGAAAAAATTGCGTTGCTCTCATCACTTTCGACTATCTCTCCACGGAACAGCTTTCTACTTGGAACTGGGATGCTGTTGCTGCTGGTTAGTGGTGTACATTTATATCGCAGGTTGCTTGCCGGAAACGCTTCAATTCCAACCAAAAAAAAATTTTCTCCCGGGATTTTGATCGCGGTCTTGTTGTTACTGGCACTGGGCGTGTTTGCCACTTTTGTGAAATCCGGCATCGCGTTGCTGCTGGCTCCGTTTAATGCCATTCTCTCGTAAAAGGGAACAAAACAGTCGATAGTATAATAGACAAAGTAGTTTTACTGGAGAAAATGAAAGATGGCACAGATCTGGAATTCCCAAGCTAACGACAACTTTATTGATCTGGATCAGCTGGTAAAACGCCTTGAATGGCTGGACAGCGAGCGCAGGAAGGATAAGAACCGCATCAGCGCCATTGAAGAACGTTTTCAGGAAGTTCTGTCCGAAAATATCCAACTGAAAGCGCAGATCAAGGATCTGGAAACAGAGATCGCTCAATATACCAATGTTCATTCCAAAATAGAACTGGTCGATGGAAGAGTTTCACAGCTTAAAGTGGATGCTTTCCGTGCGATTGACGAAAAGGACAAAAACCACGCTGAACGCGAGAAGGAAATTGACAGTGCCCGCAGAAATGGTATCGATGCTATTAATCGAACATTGGCTGAGATGCGAAAATCAATTGAGCCGCTGCAGGACATCCGTAAGACGCTGATAGCGCGAAACGAAGACGCTTTCCGCCTCAGTCGTATGATTGAAGAGGTCGGCGCACGAGTTGACGTTGTAGCGATGGACAAGGACGAATATGCACGCTTTCAGAAGACCGTTGAAGAGAACCGCCGCCTTGATGCGAAAAAAGTTATGGATATTCAGACCGAATTGTCAGCCTATCGCAAACGGATTGAGGACATGCGCGGGCGGGTTGACCTGGTCAATGACAGCATCCAGAAACTTGATCAACGTATGAATGAATTAATGTCAGCTGAGAATGAGCGGAAACAATCCGTTACTGCCTTTCAGGAGAAGCAATCCCTCATTAATCTGGAATATGAAAAAACCTGGCAGGACTGGAAAGCCGCCTTCGATGACATCATAGTCAAGGCTGCCGGTCTTGATACGCAATTGAGCAATCTCGAAAACACGCATCGCTCTGTCAAGCGGTCGCAGGATACGCTAGATGAAGTGACGCATCGCTTTGATCGACGCACTAACGAACTGATTGAAATGCAGCGTCTGATGGAAGAAAAACTCCGCCAGGAATGGGCAACATTCAAGACGGACAACCAAAAACGCTGGTCAAATTATTCGCTCGGTCAGGATGAAATCCACGCTGAATATCAGCGCGGCATTGATGCGCTGCAGTCGCGCATGCAGGCGATTGAGGATACTTCCGCCTCGGCGATTGATGAAGTTTCCGTTCGCGATGAAATGCGCATCACACAAATGCAGGAACTGTACACGCTGGTGCGGAGCTGGCTGGAAAAGATGGGAAATACCGGGACCAAGTAGGACCTGGATCAAAATTACGAAGAGGTAGCAACAAATGAGTCAAATAGCGGTCATTGGTACCGGTTATGTCGGTCTCGTTACGGGCGCATGTTTCTCAGACCTGGGGAATAATGTATGCTGTGTGGATATATCACGGGAACGTATTGAGCAATTGAATCGGGGCAACATGCCGATCTTTGAGCCTGGGCTGGAAGAGATCGTTGAGCGTTCCCATCGTGCCGGCAGGTTGACCTTTACAACAAACTATGAGGAAGCGCTTAAGGATGTGGAGTTCGTTTTCATTGCGGTCGGTACCCCATCCGGTGATGATGGTGAAGCTGACATGCGCTACGTCCGTTCCGCGGTTGAGAAAATTGCTGAGGTGATTGATCACTCGATTATTATCGTAGATAAATCAACCGTTCCGGTGGGCACTGGCGATTGGATTGAATCGATGCTTTCCAGCCATCAGAACGGCAGGAGTTTTGATTGTAAGGTTGTTTCTAACCCGGAATTCCTGCGCGAAGGCAGCGCTATCAACGATTTTATGCGTCCGGATCGGATTGTGCTGGGTTCAAAACATAAAGATGCCTCTGAAAAAGTGGCGGAATTATACAACCCGCTTAAAAGCACGGTGCTAATCACCGACATTCGCTCGGCAGAGATGATAAAATACGCCTCCAATGCCTTTCTGGCAACCAAAATCTCTTTTATCAACGAAATTGCCAACATCTGTGACAGCGTTGGCGCCAATGTGATCGATGTTGCTAAAGGGATGGGGCTGGACACGCGCATTGGGCCGAAATTCCTCAATGCCGGTATTGGTTGGGGCGGCAGTTGTTTCCCCAAGGATGTGAAAGCGTTGGCGCACATCGCCAGTAAACATGGCACCCACCCGCAGCTGCTTCAGGCTGTTATGGATATCAACGGAGCGCAGCGCACGATTGCGGTTGAAAAAATTGCTGAGATGCTGGAAGGGCTGGAAGATCGCCATATTGGCGTACTGGGACTGGCTTTCAAACCCAATACCGATGATATGCGCGAGAGCCCTGCCGTTGAAATAATCCAGCAGCTGATCGACCGGGGTGCAAAGGTCCGGGCATACGATCCGGAAGCGATGAACCAGGCACGAGCGGTCATTCCGGATGAGGTGGTGCTGTGTACCGATGCTTATCTGGTGGCAGAAGATGCGGATGCGTTGTTGCTGGCGACTGAGTGGAACGAGTTTACGCAACTGGATTTCCGCAAGATCCATTCTCTGATGCGCGGTGACTTTCTCCTGGATGGGCGTAACTTATGGGACGGTGAACATCTTAAATCGCTCGGGTTTCGCTATGCCGGAATCGGGCTTGGAAACCTGTAGAAACATATATTTTTTTCAAAAGAAAAGGCGTTCTTTATATAAAGAACGCCTTTTTTGTCAGTCTTCCAAAGCGACCAGATAATAATTCTTCTTCCCACGTCTGAGCACAATGAACTTGCCATCGATAAAGGAATCGGTCGGAATGAATGCGCTGTCTTCGGCGACTCGCTGGTTGTTGACATTGATCCCACCCTCGGCAATGGCACGTTTTGCCTCACCCTTTGACTTAAGGAATCCGGAATCTACCAACAGCGAAATGATTGAGATTCCATCTGCATCCAGTAACGATCTTGAGATATGACCGCGCGGAACATCGCTGAAAATGTCGTTCAGGTCGTCAGCAGTGAGCCCATCCAAAGTGCCGCCAAACAGTACATCAGAGGCTTTCAAGGCCTGATCCAGCGCACTTTCGCCGTGCATTAAAGCGGTCATCTCTCTGGCAAGCGCTTTTTGCGCCGATCGCAATTCCGGATGAGCTGCCATCTCGCTCTCAAACGACTGGATTTTCGCTTCCTCGAAGAAGGTGAAAACTTTCAGATAATTGATCACATCGCCATCATCAGTGTTCAACCAGAACTGGTAAAACTTGTAGGGTGATGTTCGGGCTGAGTCAAGCCAGACGGAGTTGCCGGCTGTTTTGCCGAATTTTGTGCCGTCTTTCTTTTTCACCAGCGGGAAAGTGATGCCATATGCGCTCTGTCCGGTTTTACGCCGAATCAGGTCAAAACCGGCGGTGATGTTTCCCCATTGATCGCTGCCACCGGTCTGCAACAGACAACCTTCAGTCTCAAACAGATACAGAAAGTCATAGGACTGCAGCAAACTGTAGCTGAATTCGGTGTAGGAAATGCCGCTCTCACGCGTAATACGTGACTGCACCGAATCTTTTGCCAACATTGAATTGACGCTGAAGTGTTTGCCGATATCGCGCAGAAAATCGATCAGCTTGAGCTGCATCAGCCAGTCTGCGTTGTTGATGATCCTTGCCGGGTTGGTGGGACTTTCAAAATCGAGAAATCGCGCCAGTTGTTTTTTAATCTTTTCTACATTGTATTGAACTTCATCAACGCTCAGCAGACTGCGTTCGTCCGTTTTGCCGCTGGGATCGCCAATCATTCCAGTTCCGCCGCCAGCCAATGCCATTACATGATGACCAAAGCGCTGGAAACGTGCCAGTGCCAGCATCGGCACCAGATGACCGACATGCAAACTGTCCGCAGTGGGGTCAAAGCCATTGTAAAGTGTGACTTTCTGCTCTGCGAGCAGCTTGTCAACGCCTTCCACATAGTCGTGGATCAGTCCGCGCCAGCGCAGTTCGTCAAAAATTGAACGGGTGTTTGTAGTCATGAACTCAACTCCCTGCCTGTTTCTTGTTCTGCTTGATGGTAAACCGATAAATGTTGGTTTCGCGCGTCTCAAAACCGCAACGCTGATATAAACGGTTGGCAGCTTCGCGCGAGGGACGTGAGGTCAGATCAACAGTTTTTGCACCCTCCTGGTGAGCCCGTTCAATCGCTGCACGCACCAGTTTTTCGCCGATCCCTTTACCGCGTTTATTGCTATCGACGACCACGTCCTCAATCCAGGAGCGGATACCGGTTGGCAACCGGAAAACTGCCAGCGTCAATGAACCAACGATATGATCATTGTCAGCCGAATCCATAGCTGCCAGCAGGATGGATGCTTTGGAGCGGATCAGGTCGTCCAACTCGTCCCAGGTTGGGATTGAAGCTGAGCTGGAAAGCTGTGGCGTCAACAGCGCGAAGGCATCAAGCACTTCCTGGCTCATTTCAGTGATTTCAACGATTTTGATCTCATTTTCCACAATATTTCCTCATGAAGTTCATTTTTAAAGCCATATGATTATACTATGATCAACCTCATGAGTTGTTTTGTCGTTAATTTTGTGGGAATCGACTAAATATTTTCTATGCTTTCTATAAAGTAAAACATTCTCCCATCGATCTCTTCGCAGCGGTAAAGCGTAAAAAGATCGTTTGACAATTTCATCTTTGCTATCGCTTTTTTCAGTATAGCTGAATGATCCACAGAAATGAGCATGGCAATACCGCAGCTTGATTGAATTTCACGTGGGGTCGGAATGATGAGGAATGGTACATTGGAAGGCATCTTCTTCCCGATTGCAATTGCATGCTGCGATGAAAGAAAAGTAGCCAGAAACTTCATTAAAACTGGATAATTTTCGATGCATTGAACATTCGTGTCGCAATCTCATACATATTGCTGACTTTCCCGATTTTGACCTGGCCACCCAACTCAAAATAATTGAGACAAGTTCCGCAAAGCAGGATTTCGCAACCTTTTTCAGCCAACACTTCCAGATGTTGAATGATCTGAGGGTTTTGTGTCGCCGGCTTTACGCCGCCATTCATGAAAAGGATGGACGTTGGCAGATGATCACTTTGGGTAAGCGTGTAGAAAAACATATTGAGCAGGTTTTCACCCAGTTCAAGGCTTTCCTGACCGATTGAGACGTTTCCGATAAATAAAACCCAATCCACGGTTTGTTGAGTAGAGATATCTTGTTTGACCGCAGCAACCGATTCAACCGTAGATTTTCTTTTCGATAAGGTGACGGTAAAAATTCCGTCTTTCTCGCTGACAGTGGAATCGAAACCGACACTATTCGCGAACCGGCTGAGGTTGGTTGGGGCGGTCTCGTTGTCTACGACGATTTCAATTTCTGTCGCGCCTTGATCGATTTCCTTTTTAACCATCACAACCGGTATGGGACATACTTTTCCCCTTGCGTCAAGTTGTTTCATTGTTGGTTCCTCTTTTAATGAATATTCTTATAATGAATTGATTATACCAATTGGCATGACAGAAAAAGATTTCAAAACGAAACGGATAATTGCCGAAGCAATCTATTTTTTCGTCCTGCGGACGAACAGGCGATGCCCGGTCTTTCAGACCGCATTATCGCCCCTACCGGGATCCCAGCGAATGGATGACTATAAAGTTATTTGCCAAATTGGAAATCTCACAAATATGTTCACACTAATTAATTATTGTCCACATCGTAGGGGCGACAATGCTGTCAAGACAATGATCATTTACAAGTTGTTAAGGGTGATCGTTTACAGTTTACGCTTGGCTCATTCTGGGATCCCCTTCAATTAGATAAGCAACTCTTGAGGTGATCATACGATGTTTCTGATTCA
>JAAZKE010000072.1 GCA_012799995.1 Chloroflexota bacterium
GCTGTAGGCAACAATGCGGAACGAAGAATACTTACGTGTAAGTTTGCGCTGAATCAGGTTGTAGAAAGCAGTTGTGATAGCGCCAAGCGAAAGCCACAGCACCCCTTTATTGAGCGTCATTGAGCGACCAGCCAGAACCAGCACGATGATCCCCAGAAATTCGAGCGCAATTGCTACCCATTGATAGCTTTTTAATTTCTCGTTGTAAACAAAACTGCCGATGATTGCGGTGATCACAGGAGCCGTTGCCATGACGACGCTGGTGGTGGCTGATTCTGTAAACCGCAACCCGTTGTTGAAGCTGATCATATAAATCGTGAAGCCACACAAACCGGATGCGACAAACCAGGGCAGATCCTTCTTTTCCGGTAACGCGGTGCGGGTAGCTATCAGAATCACAATCAGGATCAGAGATCCAATGACATATCGCAGCGATCCCAACGCCATTGGCGAGTAGTGTTTCAGCGCCAGGCGGGTTGTGGCGGGTGCTGTTGACCAAAACAGGATTGTTAACAATGCGTAAAAGTGATAACTCTTGAAAAATTTCATATTACCCCGTTTTTGTGAGAACTTTCTGTCCAATCTTACCACAGCAGGCCTGCTGCAAGCCGTCATAGTATTTGAGTTGAGTATCATAATACTGATTGATAATAATTTCACAATGTATCAGGGAATGTCATGATGAAAATGCCAAATGCATACTATAATAAAAGCGTAAGAGAAAATTTTCACAATATGTGAAAATGTATTAATGGAGGAAAAAATGAAAGCTTATGCAATGTTAAAAATAGGTTCAACGGGTTGGATCGAAAAAGATTATCCAACATGTGGCCCGCTGGATGCAATTGTTAAACCGATCGCTCTTGCCCCATGCACCTCTGATGTGCATACGGTCTGGGCTGGCGCGATTGGAGATCGCCATAATCTGACGTTGGGTCATGAAGGCGTTGGCGAAGTTGTGGAAGTGGGTTCGCTGGTTCAGGATTTCAAACCCGGTGACAAGGTGATCGTTCCGGCTATCACTCCTGACTGGAACTCATTGGAAGCACAGGCTGGCTATTCGATGCATTCGCACGGTATGCTTGCCGGCTGGAAGTACTCCAACATCAAAGACGGCATGTTCTCGGAATTCTTCCATGTCAACGACGCCGACGGCAACCTGGCTTTGATCCCTGATGGAATTGATCCGGGTGATGCCACCATGTTCAGCGATATGGTGCCGACCGGTTTCCATGGTGTTGAACTGGCTGATGTGCATTTTGGCGACGTCGTGGCTGTGATCGGGATTGGCCCTGTGGGTCTGATGGCAGTAGCCGGCGCAGCATTGCGCGGTGCAAGCCGACTGTTCGCAGTTGGTTCACGCCCGGCATGCTCAAAAGTCGCGGTTGAATATGGCGCGACTGATATCATCAACTATCGGGAGGGCGATATTGTTGAACAGATTTTGAAAAAGAACGGGAAACCGGTAGACCGTGTGATCATCGCGGGTGGTGACAATGACACTTTTGCCCAGGCAATTAGGATTTTGAAACCCGGTGGTTCCATTGGTAACGTCAACTACCTCGGTGAAGGTGAATTCATCAAGATCCCGCGGGTGGACTGGGGCGTAGGCATGGGACACAAGGCGATTAACGGTGGTTTGATGCCCGGTGGAAGACTGCGGATGGAAAAATTATCGGCAATGATGGTTCATGGCAGACTGGATACCAGTAAACTGGTAACGCATCGCTTCCATGGATTTGACAAGATTGAAGAAGCGTTGAATATGATGCGCAATAAACAGCCGGATCTGATTAAACCGGTCGTTTATCTGGACTGATCGTAAAGGGGAAACTCTTTATCGATATCCCTTCCAAAAGGAACAGCCATGGTTTTTTCCGTGGCTGTTCCTTATTTAAGTATAAATTGCCCCAGAATCACTGGGAAAACATGAGCAAATACGCTTCTTGTCAGTGAATTGTTGTAAATCTGTTAATTCGCTCTTGGGACTATTGCTTTCCTTTACAATTCACGTAAGGAAAAATAGATATGGATTCAAATTTATTTTTAGGCAGCGTCTTCATGGCAGGGGTCCTTTCTTTCTTTAATCCCTGCATTTTGCCGCTGATTCCGGTTTATTTCGGGATGCTTTCCGGGGATACCAGTTTTGTCGCGGATGTAGCAGACCGGCAGGCAGCGTCGAAGGCTGTCTGGCGAAATGTGTTGCTGACACTGTTCTTCCTGCTTGGATTGTCATTCACTTTTATCGTTTTAGGGTTTGGCGCAGGCTCGTTGAGCATCCTGCTGAGCTATCCGGTCTTCCGCATTGCCGGAGGAATCCTGATGATCCTGTTCGGTCTCGTGCAGCTGGGTATCTTCTCGACAGGGAACCTGTTCAGCGGTGGTACGCTGGCACTCTCTGAAAAGAGCACCAATCCGTATATTCGGGCGCTGTTGTTAGGGCTGACGATCAGCCTGGGATGGATTCCCTGCATTGGACCGGTGCTTGCTTCCGTTTTGATTGTCGCAGCACAGGCTGGCACTGCATTAAAAGGCGCCTTTTTCATGTTTGTTTATACGCTGGGGATGGCGATCCCATTTCTGATCATTGCCCTCTTCTCTGCCTGTCTAATGCAGAGAATACGGGTGCTTAATCGTTTTACCATGCTGTTTAAGAAGATCGGTGGTGCCCTTCTGGTCATCATGGGCATTCTGTTGATTCTCGGCAAGGCAGCTTTTTAGGGAGAGCTGATGAAGCAGAAAGCAATAATCCTCCTGATACTATTGGGAATTGTACTAACGGCATCGTGCAGCGAGAATAAACTGGCAAAAAACGATATCCAGCTTAAGGATATCGAGGAAAAGCCATTTAAACTGTCTGACTATAACGGGAAAAACGTCTATATTCGTTTTTGGGCGAGTTGGTGCCCCATTTGTCTCTCCGGATCAGCGGATTTTGAGAAGCTGTCTGCAGAAGAGAATGATTTCGAAGTCGTGAGCATCGTCTCACCCAACTATGGCAGAGAATTGAATCGCGAAGATTTTATCCAATGGTTCGCAAAACAGGAATCGAACGATTTCCGCGTGCTGCTCGATGAAGGGGGGACAATTGCCCGGCGCTTTGGTGTGCGCGCCTACCCAACTTCATTTTTCGTGATGAAAAACGGCACGATCCAAGTATTCCCCGGCTCGATTCCCAATGAGATGGTGCGGCAGGTGTTTGACGCCGACAACGGGGTAAAAACAACTCCTACCGATATATCCAGCGGAACAAACCAGGTGGATCAGAACTGAGTGATGGCAAGTTTGATTAAACCGCAGCAACAGCAAGAAGGAGAAACAATGAATCAAGAGAAAACCACAGCCGAAATTTATCTGGCAGGCGGCTGCTTTTGGGGCGTGGAAGCCTATTTTGAAATGATCCCCGGTGTGGAATTTGTAACAGCAGGCTATGCGAACGGCAAAACGGAAAATCCAAGCTATGAAGACCTGCTGTATCGCGATACAGGCCATGCTGAGACGGTACATGTGGTCTACGATCCCAGGATAATGCCGTTGGACATCCTGTTGCAATACTATTTTCGCATCATCGATCCAACCAGCCTGAACAAACAGGGGAATGATATGGGAACCCAGTATCGAACCGGCATCTATTACACCAATGACAATGAATTGCCGGTCATTGAAAAAGAACTGGCAAAGCTGCAGAAAGAATATCAGAAACCATTGCAAATCGAAGTGAAGCTGTTGGTCCGCTATGATTTAGCCGAGGAATATCACCAGGATTACCTGGCGAAGAACCCGGGTGGTTATTGCCATATTGACCTGAGCCTTGCGGAAGATCTGATCATCCCTGTCTATGAAAAACCGGATGCCAGGACGATCAGCGACAAGCTGACTGAAGAACAATTCAATGTGACGCAAAAGAATGGTACCGAACCCCCTTTCGCCAACGAATACTGGGACTTTTTTGAAGAGGGAATTTATGTGGATGTCGTGACCGGGGAGCCGTTGTTCTCTTCATTGGACAAGTTCGAATCCGGCTGCGGTTGGCCGAGCTTCTCCCAGCCGATCAAAGATGAAGTGATTGTCGATAAAGTTGACAACAGTTTTAACATGACACGCACCGAAGTCAGAAGCCGTAGCGGCGATTCCCACCTGGGGCACGTGTTTGAAGATGGCCCGAAGGAATTGGGAGGGCTGCGCTACTGTATCAACAGTGCCGCGATCCGCTTTATCCCTAGGGACAAACTCACTGAAGAAGGCTACGGATATCTTTTGGGGTTGTTTCAACCCTGACTAAGATTGAAGTTCAAACCAAACAAATACACTCCCAAAAAAGGGAGTGTATTTTATCTTGAAATATTCGGTTAAATCAGGCGCCAGAGTTCGGATGGTCGTCCCTTATTTCTCTGAAGCTTCCCTCTGTTACCGGATGATCGTCCACAATTGTTGAAATCTGGTGGGTCACGTAAGGTGGTTTGGAAGCGGTGAAATCGCTCTGCAGCGGCAGATCCGGTTCAAACCGATTGGCTGACCCAAACCAGGCGATGGCGATGATCACATACAGGATTGCCAGAAGAATCAGCCCGAACAGCGATCCTTTCGGGTTGTAGGCTGTCAACTGGGTGAAGGCAAAAATAATCATCAAAACCATCAGCACCGTGGAAAGAATCATCACGATCGTGAAGAACTTTTTGGCACCGGGCGAACCATTTCGGGCAGAAATGAACGGAATCCCCCAGAAGACAATAATCGCCGCAAATGAGATCCAGGTGGATGTATCGCCAAAGCCACCCTGACCCGGTTCATACCCGGACAAAGGCGCTATCGATGACAGCACGACAATCAAAAGAAGGATGACGATAGCTGCTACTGAGAGCGCGGTAAATGCGGTGTTGTTCTTTAATCCAGGTTTCATGATGATCTCCGTATCCTATTTTCCGGTTAAAAACTGCTCGTTTCCTTGATTCAATCCTAACATAATTTTTCAATCACGGACTGATCCGTCAATGTTGTTATTGCTATTCTGAGAACGTTTTTCCATGGGTCAGAAGTTCCCTGAAATCCAGTTAAATCAGGAAGATGATGGCGACAAAATGGCAGGCAGCTGCGAGGATGATGAATATATGCCAGATCAGGTGATGCCAGCCTTTGTCTTTGGCGGCGTAAAAAAGCGTACCAATCGAATAGAAAATTCCGCCCAGCAGGATCATCATCATAAAAGCCAGGTGGCGGTGACGTATCAGAGAAGGAACGAGCAACAGGCCTGACCAACCCATCACCAGATAAATGATGACAGAGGCGCGCGATTTCGTTTTGAGAGCCAGCGCTTTATACAGGATCCCGGCAATGGTGGCTGTCCACTGCAGCACCAGCACCAGGATTCCGAGCCACCCACCCACAACGTGAAGACAAATCGGTGTAAAGGTTCCTGCGATAGCCACGAATATGGCGCTGTGATCGAGGATGCGGAAAACCATTTTGTGCTTGGAATCAAAGGACATTGAGTGATAAAGGCAGCTGGTCAGGAACATCAGGAACAGGCTGATGATGAACACGCTGTATCCTGCTGCCAACGGAATACCGTTCTTTATATAACCGTACACTGCACAAACAGGCAGCAGCAGCAACAGGATCGCAGCGGTTACACCATGACTGACAGCGTTACCAACTTCCTCACGGAAAGAAAGCTTGAAAAGTCCACCTATGCGAATAGGTCTGGCGTCATATTTTTGTTTTGGTTCGGATTGGCTTGTCATTGCACTACTAACCTCACGGCTTAACAATTGCCGCAATATACATACTTCAGTCGTTTTTTTGCGATCTCAACCAGCCGTTGAATGGTTGAGATAGGGGTAGCTGGTTTATCGTTCATCTTGTGATGCGGGAAGAATCGTGAGATATGATACGGAGTTTCAGGGTTGATATCTGCCAGCCATTCAGTCAATGCTGTCATCTCTTCGTCACTGTCGTTCTCCCCTGGAATGATCAGCGTGGTCACTTCCACATGGCAGGCGGCTGAGGCAATCCGGATCGTGCGTTTGACGCTCTCCAAATCACCGGCGAGTTTTTGATAGAATTCCGCAGTAAAACTCTTCAAATCGACATTCAAGGCGTCGATCCAGGGCAGCAGCGCGCGCAGCGGTTCCTCCTCAATCGTCCCATTGGTAACCAGCACATTTTGCATTCCGAGCGAACGGACAATTTTAGCGCTGTCCATCACATATTCATAACTGATCAGCGGCTCGTTATAAGTGTAGGCAACACCAATGTTGCCGCGCGACTTATAGGAGAGCGCCAGATCAGCCAGCTCCTCAGGGGATATGGTCCGTGCCGGGTTGAATTCACGCATGGTGGAAATACTGCTGTTCTGACAGAATGGACAATGCAAATTGCAGCCATAACTCCCAACGGAAAAGATCACACTGCCGGGAAAAAAGTGGTAAAAAGGCTTCTTTTCAATGGGGTCGATCGCCGCAGCTGTGATCTTGCCATAGTTGTCACAGATGACTTTGCCATCAACATTCCGCCGCGCACCACAGAAACCCAGCTGACCGGGTGCGAGGGCGCACTTGTGAAAACACAACTCGCAGGTAGTTTTCATTCGTGACGGACCACCTCAAACCGTTCCAACTGGTATTTCTCGTCTTTGCTGATGCCCGCTTTGCGCAGCGCAATCGCAATCTGATCCTCAACGGTGTCTACCCCTTCCAGATTTGGCAGCAGCAGGCCGCGCCGAAATCCGCTGGAGACGATCACGCCATATCGCTTGACATCCAACTCAGCCGGGGAGGAGATATCTTCGGGGTCAGAAAGGACATCCACACTGAAAGTGATTTCATCAAGCTCATTCCTGGATACGGCAGGAAAACGTGGATCCTGAGTGCCGGAGGCGACCGCATTACGGATGATTTCCTCTGCCAGAGAGGGTGTTACTGCGGTGATCGTACCGATACATCCGCGCAGATTGCCATGTTTTTTCAGTGTAACAAAGGCACCTGCCCGCCGTTTTGTCAATTCATCCGGCAGCCCTGCCGGAGCAGGTAAGTGTTTCTTTTCCTTCAGATAGTAAGTCAGCGATTCCCGTGCCAACCTGACAAAGGGATCGCCAGATTCTTCTTTCATCGTTTCCTCCTTCTTTTGCCTTATTGCGAAATTACCCGGGCAACTGCATAGCCAACGCCAAACGTCCCTTCATATGAAAGCAGTCCAGTTTTGATTTGTACTCCGTCCATCGCACCTGCCAGAATTGCAAACGACCGCCAGCCGCACTCCCCGGCTTTATCTGCCAGTCGCGGATCGAGCGAGACGAATTTTCGTAAATCACCGCTTTTGATAATCTCAGTGATGGCATGGTCAAATTGCGGTCCTTCGGCGGCAAACCCATAAGGCCCGTCCTTTTTCAACCGATGGGAGAGATCTCCGCTGGCGATGAAAACGACCCTGCGTTCTAACGTGTTCGCGGTTTCTGCAATCTTTTTTCCCAGCTGATAGTGCGTTTCCAGAGAGAGACCCGAGATCCCAACCCGCACGACTTTCGGAAATGGCTTGTTCTGCTGCCACGCTTTTTGCACGAAATATAGCGGGATCAGCGTACCATGATCAAGCCCGGGTTCGAGATCACCTTCGCTGATGCAGGGAATTCCCTCTGCCTGCGCAGCGCTGACCAGCGACTGCACAAACGGTTCATCGTAGTCAATTTCTAACGAAACCTGGGGGGCGCGGAACCGGGCAAAATCGCCAACCGCTTTCCTTCCACCGGAAATATGAAGACAGTCGCGATACATGGGTGCATGTGGCGAGGAGATCACCAGCGTCTCAGGTGCGAGAGCTGCGGTTTCTGCTGCAATCTGTTGAAAACTTTTGATGGTATCCCCAATCAGGGTCTCATCCCCGCGCCCAACTTCCGGAATGATCAGCGGTGGATGAGGGACAATAAAACCACTAACGATGGACATGGTACTGCTTCGTCTTTCTCCAATCTTTTCTTTAATTATATGGTGAAATTCAGGGCAGCGTACCAGTGGAAATGAACCCGATCGCCAATAGCCCCAACTACAATGTGCTTTGCCTCCTCTTACACTATTTGCAGGCATCAAGGGGGCATAGCTGCAATGCAGCGGGAAATCGCGGAATTGCTGAAAGTCAGCAATCCAATGCTCATCAGTATCTGCAAAGAAAAAGATATATTAGTACTTGACATGCGCCTTGGGCGTAACCTTATACTGATAGCAGCAAGGAGGTGCATAGCATGAAAAGTAAAGAAGCACAAACAAAAACCGGATTAACGCGCAAAGCTATTGAATACTATGAAGCGCAAGGACTATTAAATCCCTCAAGGGATGAGAATGGATATCGTAATTACAGTGATCAGGACGTTTTAAGATTATCTCAAATTAGTGGATATCGGAAATTAGGGCTAAATCTATCTGAAATTACGGATGTCTTGTTATCTAATAACAAAAAGGAAACAATATCGAACATAGTCAGAGAAAAAGAAATTCGTAACAGAATGGAAGAAAAAAGGTTACGCCTACTCTCTCAGGTTGCAAGTGGTAATTCGTTCGAAGAAATTGAGGATGATCTTATTTCCTTAGAATCCCAGGAGTCTATTTATAACAGGATTTCGAAAAAATTCCCCGGTTATATTGGGCAGATGTTTTTTGTAAACTATGCTCCCTTTCTTCAAGGTCGGTTAGAAACGACTGATCAACTGGATGCGTTTAATCAGCTGATAAGATTTCTTGATCAAATGGAAGACCTGCCATTTACTGAGGAAGAGATGCGAACGATTCAAGAAGCTTCAGAAAGCATTACGATTGAGAATATGGAATCAATTGTAGAAAGCAAACTGCAAGCGGTTCAGGATGCTGAAAAGTGGATGGAAGAGAATCATGACATCATACAGCGTTACCAAGAGTTCAAAAATTCTGAAGATTATCAGTCAATGTCTATTGTCAAACTGTTTGAAAAAATGAAGCAGTTTCTACAGGAGTCCGACTATTATGAGGTAGTGAATCCTCTTCTTAGAAAAATGAGTCCCAGTTACGATAAATATTATCAGCAGTTGAGTCAATCTAATGAGTATTTCATGAAGAATCTGGACAAGTGATTTGAAGTAAACAGGGTAAAAAAATAAAGAATACTATAGAGCGGTCTTCGGACCGCTCTTTTTTTGTTTGTAAGTTATGTGTCCTGTAAAAAGATAAAAAATGAAAAAGTGTCTTGACGAATAATTAGTGTTTATATACAATATATACAGAAGGCGCACAAAGGACACTTTGCTGTATGTGGAGGACAAAGTGAATATACAAATAAGCAACGCAAGCAGCGATCCTATTTATTTGCAGATAAAAAATCAAATCAAAGCGTCCATTATTTCCGGAAAATTGAGAGCTGAAGAGCAATTACCGTCAATCAGGTATTTGGCAAAGGAATTGCGTGTCAGCGTAATAACAACCAAAAGAGCTTACGACGAGTTGGAAATAGAAGGTTTTATAAACTCCGTTCAAGGTAAAGGGAGTTTTGTTTCTATTCAAAATAAGGAGTTAATTCGAGAAGTGCAATTGCGAAAAGTAGAGGCTTCATTGTTGGATGCCATTAAGGGAGCTGAACTTGCCGGATTATCTATAGAGGAATTGAAAGATTTGTTGGAAACTTTGGGAGGAGTCGAAGATGACCAATAATGCAATTGAAATACAAAATTTAACCAAAAATTATGACGGATTCTCGTTGGGACCATTGAATTTCAATATTCCTATGGGCTGTATGGTTGGTTACATAGGAGAGAACGGTTCTGGCAAAAGCACTACTTTGAAAGCGATTTTAGGGCTTATTCGTGCGGACAGTGGAGAAGTCAGAATTTTTGGTAAAAATATAAAAGAGTATAAACCGACGTTGATGAATCGAATTGGTGTTGTCTTTGATGATATCAATATTCCCGGTGAAATGAAGGTTAAAGAAGTCGGCACATTTTGTAAATTTGCTTTTGATACGTGGGAAGAAACTACATTCAATCATTACCTGAAAAGGTTTGAATTACCGAAAGAGAAAAAGATTAAGGCATTGTCTCGCGGGATGAAAATGAAGCTGTCTTTGTCGATTGCGCTCTCACATCAGGCAGAGTTATTGATCCTTGACGAAGCGACAAGCGGCTTGGACCCCGTAGTTAGAGATGAAATTTTGGATATACTTTTGGATTTTCTGCAAGATGAAAAGCATACCGTACTCATATCTTCACATATCTTATCCGATTTGGAGAAAGCGGCCGATTATATTGCTTTTCTCCATAATGGACAAATTCTCTTTATGGAAGAAAAAGATATGCTGGTTGAACGCTATGCCTTATGTTCTTTGGATCATGAAACGATTCAAAACCTGGATTCTGATGCGATTGTGGGGAGACGCAAGCATGCCTTCGGTCAAGATTTATTGGTAATTCGGGATTTAATGCCGGCAGGCATTGAAATGGTCAAGCCTAGCATTGAAGATATTATGGTTTATATCATTAAGGGGGAAGAAAATGAAAGCATTGCTCTATAAAGATTTTGTTTCCGGAAAATCGACATATCTGTTGGTATTGGTGACGATGGTGGCTCTTTTAGCATATGTCACTTACCATGGCGTTATGATAATCATTCCGTTTCTATTTGTTTTTATGCCTGTTATTCTTAATTCAATATCTTTTGGGAATGAAGTAAAATCAAATTTTCCCAAGTTTGCATTTATAACACCCATATCCCGTAAGGTTTATGTGGCAAGTAAATATGTCTTAACTACCTTGTTTGCCGCATTGGCATTGATCTCTGGAATCGTTCATTTTTATCATGAATACAAGAACTGGGATCTTGCCTTGATGGTGGGTGTGGTGTCTTTTGCTGTAACGATTATCTTCAGCTCGATTCAAATCCCTTTTATTCTTAAATTCGATGATGAAAAAGTAGGAATTGCTATTGTAGCAACTAATTTTATTATATTTGTATTGTCACGATTTTTAGGCAGGTTAGTTGGCGGATTGGTCAACCTGGTGCAAACAGTTAGCCAATTCCATACTTACCTGATTGCAGGGGGAATCTGTGTTATCACGATTCTTATTTTAACTTTGTCGCAAAATATAGGTGTTGTCATCACGAAAGGGAAAGAATATTAATTATGCGGCAATAATTGATCAAATAATTGCAAGTGCGAAAATATGTTCGCCGGGAAAAATCAAGCGTGAAACAATCGTTTCACGCTTGATTCTTATAGATTTGACTGGAGTATAGGCTGTCCCTTAGAGGAGCATTGCGAAAAGGTGTCTTCTTAAATTTCCATCCCTTGAAATTTTGGCATAATAAAGGAGGCTTTGCCAGAGGAGCGAGCTGAAAGTCATCGCTTCGCTTTCAGTCAACAAAGCTTTTATGAATCGCCCGACTTGAGTGTGCCGGTATTTTTATCCTCTTTTTCATTGATGACATCACCATCTGGAAATAATCATAACGAGATTAATAAAATTTAACGATTGGCAGCTTAGGGGTGTGCTGACATTTCCAAGGGATATTACTGTTCTCTATTGGCAGAGCGAGATACAGATAAATTAGAATTTCTTTAACTCTACGAAGCGTAGAGAGCTTTTTTACAAACTCTACGGAGCATGAGTGTAATATAAGCAAGAAAAACCATATAAATAGCTGGGAAAGGAGGTATCGGTCATGGATCAAATCAAAACAGGTAAGTTCATTTCAGTGCTGAGGAAAGAGAAAGAACTAACACAAATGCAACTTGCTCACATTCTCGGAGTCAGCGACAAAACCATCAGCAAGTGGGAGCGCGGTGCAGGGTTGCCAGAGGTATCTCTTATGTTGCCACTTTGCGAAGTTCTTGAAATAAATGTAAATGAACTTTTAACTGGAGAAAAATTGACCGATTCCGAATACAAAAAGAAAGCGGAGGCTAATATTATGGATCTTGTAAAGGAAAACAGAGAAAACAAAAAAAGAATGTTTCAATCCATCGTACTTGGAACTATTACCATAATAGCTGTATGTGCACTTGTGGCAATTGCAGCGTTTATTGAAATACCGGCAATTGCAAGAATACTGATTATAGTATTTGCTGTGCTTACCGCTGTGTTAGGTATTGGTACTACTGTGACATTGGATATTAATGCTGGTTACTTTGAGTGTCCAAACTGCAAGGCATTGTTTATCCCGACTATGAAAGCGTATGTGAAGTCATATCACACTATAACGAAGCGTAGATTAACATGCCCCGAATGTGGTGAAACTTCTATGTGTAAACGTAGAGTTGTAAGATGAGTCAAAGCGTAAATATCAGTTTATCAATCTCAATTTTCTCATAGAATTTCTGTGAAATATAATTCCACATCTCTGGGGGAGCTATATAATCATTTTTATGCTTTGATTGTTCAAAACGGAAAATACCACTGCAAGAAAAAAGCAGCCTGTCAGGGTTGGCCTAAGGAAAGTTATGTGGGCGAAGAATATAGCTTAAATCGATATCCCGTTTCTGAAAACAAAAGTTTTCTTTCCATCCCTTGAAACCTTGGCATAATTGAGAAGACTTACCAGAGGAGCGGACCGAAAGTCGTCGCTTTATCTTCAGGCAATAAAGCTTTTATTAATCGGCTGGCTTGAATGTGCCGGTATTTTTATCCTTTTTTCATTGATGGCATCACCATCTGGAAATAATCATACCGATAACGATTATAAAAGAACGGCTGCTTTGGGGCAGTATCTTCTGATGGAAAGATGGTGGCCAGTTAGGATAGACTTTAATAGTATGACATTCAGACAAATCAGGATTTGCAGAGGTTTGAAAAAATGATTATTTTAGAAGGTTTGGTAATGTCTTTTTGGCTTCTGCTTGTATGTGTTGTAGGCATGGCAAATGGACCAGTAGGATTGGTTGTTTTCTTTGAGCAGGATGTAAAAGACAGAGTCATCGAATTAGGACTGACAACAGCAGAGAAAATAAAGAAAGATGCAATTCTATTGAGTTTTGCATTGTTTATTCCTGTTTTGGTCGTTGTCCCCATACTAGTTTATTTTGTTAATGGCGCAAGAGGATTTTGGGATGGGTTTACTCAGATGACTTGTATCTATTTGATTATGAATCTTTTTGACAGGCTGTTTATTGATTGGTATTGGGTTAGCCATACAAAAGCATGGGAGATAAAAGGTACCGAAGATTTAAAACCATACATTTCAAAGAAGGCCCTTATAAGAAAGTGGTTGAGTACTATCGTAGTATTTCCAATGCTGGCAGCTGTCATAGCATTTACATTTCATTTGTTTGGGATATAAACTCAAATCTGTGAAAGGGAACTGACAAATTCCAGTTTAATGGTGTTGAGAGTATTTATAGAAGCAACTGATCGTTCTCAGTGGCGGTTCTAAAATAATAATTGCTTTTTCGCTGTGAAATTTGGAACAGGAAGTTCTTAAATCTCCCTTCCGTTTTAAAAAAGGTCAACATCCCATCCCTTGAAACCCTGGCATTTCCCTGATCCAGAGTCACTCTGGCGTTATTTTGAATCGCCTGTTCTACCAATAAAAAGGGCGGGGTTATCCCCGCCCGGAGCTTGTTATGGATTGACCACGTTCTGCGGTTTGCCTTTTTGATAGGCTTCAATATTTTCAGCGGTGGTGTGCATCAGCCGTTTGCGGCTCTCAATCGGCGCCCAGGAAATATGGGGCGTGATGATGCAGTTCTTCGCCTTGAGCAGCGGGTTATCGGGTAAAATCGGCTCGACACTGACCACATCGACCGCTGCATAACTGATCTTGCCGCTGTTGAGCGCATCAGCAACATCCTGCTCATTGAGAACCGGACCGCGGCTGTTGTTGATCAGGATCACGCCGTCCTTCATCTTTGCGATGGTATCTTTGTTGATCAGATTCTGCGTTTCAGGCGTGAGCGGGCAGTGCAGTGAAATGACATCTGCGCGCGCAAAAAGTTCATCCAAACTCACCGCTTCGGCGATCTCTTTGGTTTCATCGCTTATGCTGCGGCTGTTGGCAATCACGGTCATGCCGAACGCTTTGGCAATTCTGCCAACGGTCTGGCCGATTCTGCCAAATCCGATAATCCCCATGGTCTTGCCATCGAGTTCAATCAGCGGGTAGTCCCAGAAACAGTAATCTTCGCTGGTTTCCCAGCGTCCCTCGTGGACGGCACGGTTATGCTCGCCGATATGGTGACATACTTCCAGCAGCAACCCGATGGCAAACTGCGCAGTCGAGTTCGTGCCATAGGTAGGTACGTTGGAAACAACTACGCCATGTTGCTTCGCGCTTTCAATGTCAACCACGTTGAAGCCGGTCGCCAGCACGCTGACGAATTTCAAATTAGGCGCTTTTTCAATTGTCGCTTTTGAAATAGGCGTCTTATTTGTCATCACCACTTCTGCATCGCCGATTCGCTTGAGAATTTCTGCCTCTTCATATGGCGTCCGGGCGTAAACCTTCAGGTCTCCCAGCGCTTCTACTTCCGCCCAGCTGATATCCCCTGGATTCAGCGTCTGTCCATCCAACACAACCATTTTCATCAGTAACCTCCCACACTCACTTTGTTTTCAGGCTAATATTACCTGGTTAATTTTATTTGAAATGACTTTCAAGGCTGCTTCTTCAATCGATTTATCAATGATAATACAATCGAAATCTTCGAGCGCAGCAGAACGACAGTTGCCATGCCGTTCCAATTGGGCAGCGTCAACTAACAGGATGCTATGTCGGCTGCTCTTAATGGCGCTGGTTTTGGTGAGAGCGTCGTCAATATCGTCACTGGTCACCATTTGCAGCTTCAAATCAATCCCTTCTCCTTCGATAAAAGCATGATCAAATTCATAGCGGGACATCCATTCGATCGTGAGTGCGCCGGTAAAACCATCCCTTGCCGGGTTGAGTTTGCCGCCCAGAAAAATCAGTTTGATCTGTGAATCTTCGTTCAGTTCAGAGAGAATATCAATGCTGTTCGTCACTACTGTTATCCGGCGGTTTTCCTGCTTAAGGCGGATTGCGATTTTGAGGCAGATTGGCGAAATATCCAGGAAAATTGTCTCTCCGTTGCGTATCAGATCGGCAGCTTTTTCGGCGATGCGGAACCATACCGGGTTGGGATTGGCTGAAGCGCGTTTCCATTTTTTGGCCGGGCTGCTGCTTTTTATCGGGATTGCCCCTCCATAAACCCGTTTCAACAAGCCCTCTGATTCCAGGAGAGCCAGATCCTTGCGAATCAGGTCACGGGACACGCTAAAATGATCGCTCAGCGCTGTCACCAGCACTTTCCCTTCTTCCTCCAACATATGCAATATTTTCTGATGCCGTTCTGCGACGAACACGAACTCCTCCTTTATTGATTCTTCCTGTTCTTTATTATACAGGCATACTTTCACTTATAGGGTAAGAGGATTGATAACGGAAGGAAAGACCAAATCCATCCGTTTTCGTGAAGAACTGGGATTAAAGATGTTCCTCAGCGAGGTGCTGAACCTGTTGGAGCGCCACCGCCTTTACAACTGCTGAGGATCACGAATCTGTTTCTGCGATTTCCTGCACCTTACCGCACTCGCTGCATGCTCCACTGTGCTGGTTGACGATGCCGCCGCAGTGAACGCAGGTGAATCGTTTCTATTCAAGATCCATCAGGGCGGAAATCCCTTCAGTAGGTGCAATGCGATTATTTCCAGGAATATTTATGTGATATTTGTTCAGATATCGTTTATTCAGATTCTGTTTTAGTACTTAATGAATTTCGATCCGGGTACGTTGCACATCAGGTATCTCTCCGGACGTTCTTTCTCAATATTGCCGCAAACCGGGCAGAGATAATAGAAAACTTCTTCCTTGTTATTGAGGTTTGCCAACGTTTCCTTAATAGAAACGGGCATGCGCTTCTTCTGGTTTTACTTTGCGGCTGTAGGCAGTATATTTCCGGTCTGCCTGGCTCTCATCAGCAAACGTATCCGTTAAGTCCTTCATCACTTTGTTTTCTAGCTGAATTTTCTCTCTTTTTCCGCTTTTTTACATGTTTTACAGATTCCATTAAGGAGCACATTCCATGAATGGACTTGATAACCTTCATGAAGACCGGCAAGACAGGTATCGATGTTGACGGGGAAATCTTCGATATTCCCACAGACTTCACAGCAAAAATGACCGTGCGCTGTTGTGATAATGTCAAACCGATTCTCGTTGTTTTCCATCGGGATAATTGACACCAGTCCGGCAGAAACCAGCGCTTTGAGCGAATTGTAGACCGTCGCTTTGGAAAGGGTTGGGATTTCTTTTTGTATGTCGACGTAAATCTGATCAACCGTTGGGTGATTGGTATGGTTTGCCATATATTCAAGTACCATCAATCGTTGATGTGAGAGCCGGATATTTCTGCTCTCGAGTTCTCCAACCAGCTCTTGTATGCTTTTGCAGGGCCTCTCCATTGTCAGTAATAACCCCTATCTATTCTAAGTTTATATTTATTCTATATTTGTAACTAAGGTCTCCTAATTATACATTAAAATCATAGGCAAGATAAGGAATATGATTATTAACGGAGGAGTGTCACAGTGAACAGGACGGATTATGAATTGTGGATCTTTTCGGAACCATTATGCACCTGGTGTTGGGGAGTTGAACCGGTTGTCCGTAAGATTGAAGGTGCTTTTGAAGGTCAGTTGCGGGTAAGAACGCTTTTAGGCGGTTTAATCCCGGATATCACAGAAATGTACGATGAATTTGAGGCGCCGGAACAGACGATTGCCTCTGTGAGCAAGGTCATCTTTGACCATTGGCAACACGCTACCCAAAACCATAAAATGCCGGTGACCACGAATCCGCTTACGCTTTTTGATGAAGAAAATCGATCCAGCTTTCCGGTGAATATCGCGTATTATGCTGCAAAGTTGGCTGCTCCTGATAAGGCCAATGATTACCTGCGGTGGCTGCGTGAAAAGGTGATGGTCTATGATGTAAAGATCAATCGCAGATCTGAGTTGTTGCAGTTGGCGAAAGAGCTGAATATTGACCTTCAAAAATTTACTGAAGCTTTTGATGATGGAACGGCATTAAAAGCATTCCGTGAAGACCTGGCTGTCGGTGTTGAGGAAGCAATCCAGATTTATCCAACCTGGATCATAAAATCAGCCACCGGAAAATCCCGTGTAAACAGTTTTCACCATTATCCGCGGCTGGAAAAAGCGATCATTGATTTTGGCGCGGGTGATCTCGTCCCCAAGCCATTGATCTATTCAGAGGAAACTGCAATGGAATACTTCGCCCGCTACCTCAGCAGTGCACCGATTGAATTCGCGGTCTATTTTGACCTGGAGCAGGACAAAGCTGAAGAAATCCTGGATCGGATGGCTGCCGAGAAGAAAATTCTTAAAGTTGAGGCTGGCAATGGTGCACTTTACTACCATCCCGATGCGTAGCTTGTTTTTTGCATCCTGTCTGAGTAGCGGTAAAATTGTGGATCGAGACAGGTAGTTTTGACGACGATCCAGAAACAGGACCCAATTGGTATTTTCGATTCAGGCGTAGGCGGCTTGACGGTAATGCGCCATCTTGTGCGCATTCTTCCCCAGGAGCATATGGTTTATTTTGGGGATACCGCCCGTGTTCCCTACGGTAACAAGTCTCAGGAGACCGTCCTGCACTACACCCGACAGATCACCCGCTTTCTGCAGGGGAAACGGGTCAAGGCGATCATGATTGCCTGCAACACCGCCAGCGCGTATGCGCTGGCTGAGGTGGAGAAGGATTTGTCGATTCCAATCATTGGCGTGATTCAGCCGGGCGCGGAAGCGGCTTCGGCAGCGACGCGCAACGGACGAATTGGGATCATTGGCACCAATGCGACGATTGGGAGCGGCGCATACGAAACCTGCCTGCACGCGATTCATCCCTCTGCAAAGATCATAACCAAACCCTGTCCGCTGTTTGTCCCTTTTGTTGAAGAGGGACTGACTGATTCTCCCATGACTGATATGGTCATCAACCATTACCTTTCTGAAATCAAAGCCCAGGATATAGACACGTTGCTGCTGGGGTGTACCCATTATCCGATGATGCGACCGGCGATTGAACGCTATATGGGTGAGTCGGTAGCGTGCATTGACCCGGCAGCGAATGCCGCTTATCTGCTGAAACAGAAATTACAGGACCTTAATCTGCTCAATGAGCTGCCAGATGGACAGGTTCCGGAGTACCGTTTCTATGCCAGTGACAATGCGCCGCGACTTTTGGAATTTGCTCAGCATATCCTTCCTCAATTAATTCAAAACATCATTAAAATAGATATTGAAGATTATTAATTTACCGATTGATTAGTCGAATTACAGGATGAACCTGCCAATTTAGTCGTAGATGGCAGATGTCAGGAATATTGGTTGAATGTGCTTTCCGTTGATAGAATAGAGGGCGAGGATATTATGTACGGATATGAAATAGAAAAACATGCAGCATTGCAGCAGGATATGATTCGTCTGTGGCATAAAGAAGAGGATGAAGTCGTGGCGGAAGCCTGGATTCTTCCTGAGTATGGTGCAAATCTCTGCCGTTTTAAAGTGGATGGAACCGATTATCTTTATCCAGCACCGCAAAAAGTGTTGGATTTTCGCCACTATGGAACGCCGGTGTTATACCCGTTCCCTGGTGTGATCACCGATGCCAAATTCACCTTTGATGATCAGTTGTATCGCTTTCCGCCGAATCGTGGCGATTTATACCGCCATGGCTTTGTGATGGATGAAAAATTCAATTATTCCGAGCCCAAAGTTCTGGATAACGGTGTGATTTGCAAAACAAGCATTGAGATTCATCCGAATCACCCGTTGTATGCGCTGTTATCGATTTCCAATCGGTTGGATCTGGATTTCACACTCGAAGGCAGGCAGTTGCGCATTGATGTAAAAGTTACCAATACCGACCCGAAAAAGCGGTTCCCGTTTGGTTTTGGTGTTCACCCTTATTTCAACATTATAGGTACCAAAGATAACACCTTGATTCATGTTCCGGCAGAAGCCTGGGTTGATCGTGATGAGGAAAAACTGGTGCCCATTCAGGATGCGCCACGCGATTTTCGCTCATTGACGCCTATCGATGACCTGGTGATTGATGATGTCTGGAAGGGAATGAAACCAGAACATCCGCAAATGATTGAATATCCTGCTATTGGCAAGAAAGTAACTATCTATGCCAGCGAAATCTTCGAGGTGGCAGTGACCTACCGCATGGAGAAAGCTGACTTTTTCTGTTTGGAGAATTGGACGACTACGCACGATGCGCATAACCTGTATGCAAAAGGGAAACAGGATATTGCCAATCTGTCGATTCTGAATCCGGGTGAATCCGTGACGGGCTCACTCACTTACCAGATCAGCGATCTGTAATAAAATTCGATTTCAATAATAACGACAGAAGGCGCTTGGGCGCCTTCTGTCGTTTAATGAGTTGATAATAGAAAAGCAGCTGTTTAAATAAGTTGCTTTTCTGTTCGTATCTGTTTATGAATTGCCAGGATATTTAAGAAGAGGCAAAGAGCGAAGGAGCCTGCTTTTTCAACCCTCCGAGAGCTGCTTCATCACCGACAACGGTTACATCAGGATGCAGTTGCAGGATCGAAACCGGAACCTGCGGATCAATGACATTCAAAAAGGCTTTCTCAATCGCAGCGGCTTTATTCTGCCCGTTCAAAATCAGTAAAATTTTACGCGCAGCCATGATCGTGCGGATTCCCATTGTAAGCGCCTGCGTCGGTACTTCTTCGAGTGAGCTGAAAAACCTGCGGTTCGCTTCCCGTGTACTGTCGGTGAGGTCAACAACATGGGTGTCACAAATGAAAACACTTGCTGGTTCGTTAAAGCCGATATGATCGTTATTGCCGATTCCCAGTAATTGCAGATCGATTCCTCCGGCTTTCTTAATTTCTTCCTCGAAAGACTGGCACTGCTGTTCGGGATCTTGTGCCAGTCCGTCCAGAATGTGAATGTTCTCTTTTGCAATGTTGATCCTGGAAAAAAGATTCTCATCCATAAAGGCATGGTAACTTTGCGGATGATCGGCACTTAATCCAGCATACTCATCGAGATTGAACGATTTGACAGCAGCGAAATCCAGGACTCCCTGTTGGTACAAGCGGACGAGATGCTGATAAAGCGGAATCGGTGTGGAACCGGTTGCCAGCCCTAATACGCTGGCGGGTTTGAGTTTAATCTGGTCTGAAATAATCTGTGCACCGATCTCTCCGACCTGATTGTGATCTTTTGCGATGATAAATTTAGCCATTTTTCTTCCCTGTTTCCAATAGGATTTCCACAATCATACCCGATTCGTCTGAAAACTATTATTAATTTCTTACATTCGTATGGTCTACTGGCGTCATTGAAAATAAGGTTTACGATTGCTGATCAGCAATACGGCTGTTCCACTCAATGAATGAACGCAGCTGCAGGTCATTCACCAGTAAAAACTCCTTCACCATCTCTTCATCCCCTGAATCGTAAATGGCTCGGAACTTATCATAAAAAGCTGCAAAACTGAAGACCGGAACCAAAGAGTGGAAGAAAAGGTAAAAGCGCGTCTTTTTTGAGCCATAGAATTCCATCAGATAATTGACCAACTGCTCCATATCTGATCCGCCGAAAAAATCCGGCTGCAAGGTGGCAATCTTGAACAAATGTTTATCCTTGCTGTTGTATTTCAGGGATTCGATCATCAGGATCCGTATCAGTTTGCGCTGCTCAATCATTGCGTAAACCAGGGTCTCATAGAATGCTTTGGTAATTTTTATAAACTGTTCTTTGGCTTCGGCATCATTGAATACAAGTTTGCCATCGATCAATTCTGGCATGGAGGATCCATTCAACAGCTGTTTTCGGTTATTGGCGAAGTCGGCAGCGATCTGTTGAATGCTCTGCAATAAATCATTAAAAAGACTCTCAAGGATGTCATTTTTATTCTTAAAATAGTAGTAGATCAATGCCTTATTAACGCCAGCTAATTTAGCGATTTCGCTGACAGATGCTCCATCAAATCCCTTTTGTGCAAATAATGATATTGATGCTGCCAAAATTTTGTTTTTCATCGCACTGGTTTTTTCATTTTTGTTTTTCATCTTTTCCGATAATACCTTCCCGTTCAATGATTATTGACAAAAGAATGGAATTAGGCGAAATACGATAAAGAATGGATGTTCTTCATCATAAAATTTAAGAGAGCATAAATAAAAGGCTTCAGATAAATCAGGTAATAATCGATTGTGAATAAAGGGATTATGAACTAAAAAACCGGGAAAACTATTAAAAGCCTGCAATTTTGAGATAATGTTGTAAAGTTTTCTCTATAATCAGGTAAACAAACTGATAAGACACTCGTAGAATACAGTTTTAATATAAAATTGAGGCAATCTCGTTGGATTGATTCGCAGAGGATCCAAAAACTGGAATCAAGGTATTGAAATGAAACAGGCAGTGATAACTGAAGTCTGGGCACATCGCGGAGCATCCGCTTATCAGCCGGAAAATTCGATTCAGGCATTCGAGCTGGCGATTGCTTTAGGCGCGGATGGGATTGAGTTGGATGTTCATTTGAGCGAAGACGGAAAACTGGTTGTAACCCACGATGAGAATGTCAAACGGCTGACAGGGGTGGATCGGCTGATTGCCACGATGACCTATGACGAAATACAGAAACTGAACTTTGCCGAGACGATTGGTATCACTGAGCGCGTTCGGGCACCGCTTCTGGAGGATGTGCTGGATCTGCTTAAATATCTGTCGCTTAAATTAAATATTGAGCTGAAAAATGACCGCTGCGCCTATGATCAACTGGAAGAACGGGCATTGGCAGCGGTTCGACAGGCCAACATGGAGGATCGCGTTATCTTCTCATCATTCAACCACCGTTCCATGCAAAAAATGCGTGCGCTGAATACAACAGCGCGGACCGGCCTTTTATTTGCAAAGCCGATCTGGAAACCATGGGAGCTGGCAATTCGCCTGAGAGCACAGGCAATTCATCCCTTTTACTGGAATCTGTTAATTCCCGGCTATGTCAAAAACGCCTCTCATGCTGGCATTGAGATAAATACCTGGACGGTCAATACCGTTAAGGATATCCGTTTCGCCTTGCGAAAGGGTTGTCATGCTGTTATTACCAACTATCCCGATGTCGCCATCAGCGAACGGGAAGCAATTCAATTAAATCAAATGGAAGGATAATTATGAAATCACAAAACCAGGAAGAAAAATTGAATTATGGAAAAACATTTCTGATCGGGTTTGGTTTTTTCGCCAGTTCGCTGCTTTGGTCGATTTATAACAGTTTCGTTCCTCTGGTACTGGCTGATTTTCTGGAATCAACCGCACTGATTGGGACAATCATGACCATTGATAACTTTTTTGGCGTGATTTTTCAACCGCTGTTTGGTTCGCTCAGTGACCGGACGCATACGCCGATTGGAAAACGGATGCCATACATTCTGATTGGCGCGCCCTTATGCGGGTTGTTGTTTGCGCTGATTCCAAAGATGCCCACACTGCTTTTATTGATGGCAGTGGTGATCCTTTTCAATTTCCTGATGTCGGTCTGGCGCTCACCAATGATCGCGCTGATGCCCGATTTGACACCGCATAAACTGCGCAGCAAGGCCAATGGAATTATCAACCTGATGGGTGGGCTCGCTTCTATCATTGCATTTCTGATCGGTGGAAAAATTGCCAATGCTTACGGGCGTGGCGCTACCTTCCTGATGGGTAGCGTTGTCATGATTATCGCGGTTATCATACTGGTATTATTTGTGAAAGAGCGCAAAACTGCTCCCGCAGAGGTAAGCGAGGAGCGAAAGCGCGAAGGAACGCTATCTTCCTTCAAGCGATTGCCGGCAGATGTGCGCCGGAGTTTGCTGGCACTGTTGCTGGCGATCTTTTTCTGGTTTTCAGCCTTCAACGCTGTAGAAACTTTTTTCACCAGCTTTGCTACCAGCGAACTTGGTCTCAGTGAAGGCAGTGCAGCGATGCTGCTGGCGTTTTTCTCGGTATCATTTGTACTGTTTGCGGTGCCAGCAGGGATCATTGGCGGAAAAATAGGTCGCAAAAAGACCATTTTGATTGGATTATTCGGAATGGTGGCGATGTTCACACCTTTGTTTTTCATCAATAATCTAACCATTTTCCGTGTCATTCTGTTGATCGGTGGTTTTTTCTGGGCGATGATCAACATCAATTCGCTGCCAATGGTGCTTGAAATGGCAACTGATCAGGAGATTGGCACTTTCACCGGTTACTATTATTTCTTCTCATTCAGCGCCGCCATCGTCAGCCCGATTCTGTTCGGTTTCATCCGTGACATTACCGAAAACTACAATATGTTGTTTATTTATGCGCCGGTGTTTTTCCTGCTTGCTCTGATCAGCATCATATTTGTCAGGCATGGAGAGGCTACGCACTGACAGAATCTGTTTTAGGTGAATTCTATAGCCCCTTGAAAGGAATCTCCGTCAGGTGACGAATCTGATTGTAGCGGTAGACTGAATAAGAAGCACATTATTGGCTGTATAGAAGACGTTTGATGAATGTAAAAAACACTGCCCGCCATTCGGCGGGCAGTGTTCCGTAACAACATAAATGTGCTTATTGATTTGTTGGGTACACCACGAAATTATGATCGTAGACAAACGGCTGGACGTTCTTGATTCGATAGAGCCAATCCTTCACCAGCAGGTTGAAGATTTCTTCCTTTTCAAAATGGACGTTGTGGCCGGAAGCATCCAGGCAGACATAGGTGGCACGATCAAAATTATCCATGAAGCGGAACGCATCCTTGTATCCTACATAATGATCCTGACGGGCAGCGACCCAAAGTGAAGGAGCGCTGCTCTTGATGCTGAGGAAATCCTTCTCCCCTACTGACTCATAACCGTTTTTCTCAATCCAAAGTACATAATCGAGATCCTGAGCTTCAATACCCGGCTTCATATCGCGTTCAAAGATTCGCCAGGTGGTTTTGTTGATTACACAGGACCAGCGAGCCAGAAGTTTGTAATCCTCCTCTGACATTTCCTTGGAGTATTCGTGATCTTCTTCCACCACCGCTTTTGGAGGAATCTGCCGTGGCGCACGTTTGGCAATGGTGCAGGGAACCAGGAACAGCGTACCGGCGATTTGCTCACCGCGCAGGGCAATCAGTCCCAGCATCAGGTAGCAGCCGTATGACTGACCGGTCAGGAGGAACTTCTCCTCTTTGCCGATCAATTCATCAATTGCACCATTCAGAACGCTTAGCCAATCATCAGTACTTTTAAGATCACCACCGGGGGTTTTCCCAAATCCAGGGACATCGACATAGATCCGGCGATATCCTTTTTCCTTTTCAAAAATCGGTTCCAGCGCACCGGTCATCATACGATGATCGACTTCATATCCGTGAATGTTGAAAACGGGCATACCGCTGCCATATTCCACGTAATGAACCGGGTGACCGTTTACATTAACAAAACCTTCCATACCAAATCCTCACTTTCTTATCTTTTCTTTTGGAGAGGAGAAATTCGCTTCCATCTCCTGTTAAAATGGTCCAAGTTTGATGATGACACCGATGTTGACATAGATAATGGTAACTATCATCAGGATAATCCACAGCGGCAGGAAGAACTTGATCCACTTCTTATAGGGAATGCCAGCTACCA
>JAAZKE010000073.1 GCA_012799995.1 Chloroflexota bacterium
CTCATGAACGCTGAGCCCATCGTTGACGAGACCGATAGCTTGTTTCTTTTCCTCTATACTGTATTTTGTCATAAAAACTGCACCTCCTCTCTTGAATTTATTGCCCAATTTTTGGGGTGCAGTTCAATAAATTCAATGCTTTTTAATTTTAGGTAAATTCATATCGATCTTTATATTCTATACTCCTGTAGTATTTTGTAAAGCTATTTCATCATCAATTTTTACCTTTCGTTGGCTGCTTCTTACTAAGCCTTCTCTCATGAAACGTACTTATCTAAATCCAGCTCCTTCTTCAAAGCTCCCTGCAGTACAGCAGAAACATTCAACCCTGCCTCTTTCGCCGCCTCATTCAACCAGCTTGGCATCGTCACATTCACGCGGACTGACCGCTGATCATATTTCCGGCGATATGCCGCAAAATCAACGTCGATCAACAACACATCCGCTCCATCGTAAGCCGCTTCAATATCGCAAACCGCTGATGGTTCCGGTAAAGGTCGTCCCAGATCGTCCTTAAATGCCATTCCCGCCAGGCTGATCGCGTCCCGCGCCATATCCATCGCGTCTGCAAGATCCTCTCCTTGGGTATTAATTTCAAAATCCGGCACATAAACCAGATAACCATCCTCCAGTTTCTCAAACACCACCGGATAAACTCTTTTCTCTCCTTTTTTCATTTTCACTCCTCAAAATCCCAACGGGCCTATTTTTTCAGCTTTCTGCGGTTGATGATAGCCTTCGCGACCGGTTCCTTGATCTCCTTTTGCCTTGATATTGATTCAATATCTTTCCCGTTTGTATAAATATCGTGATTCCCTCCTGCCCGTAAAAACCACCAACCGTTTTTCTCGAAAAGCTTGATCAAATCCCATCGCTTCATCTTGGATCCTAATAACTGATATTATACACACTTTATACGCACTGTAAAGCAAAATTAACAAAAGGCAAAAAGCAGGCAAACATTCCACACACAAAGGCGATCTATTGTCCTGCCTTAAAGCTAAATATTCCAATGGACCCTTCCTGATTTTGGATGCCATTCTGGATTCCTGCTGTTCCAAAAAGCAGCAGCCTGCTCCCTGTTCGGAAATACAGGGTGGTTTTCACCTGATCTTACGTAATTGGGACATCCTGACTTTTCACAAGAACCGACATAACTCCCACCAGCGCTTTTTACTACACCTTTAGAATGACAAAATTGAACAATGGTTGATCATAAAACACTCCTCAAATAATGAATTAAACAAAAAGATGGAGAGACATATTACATCTCTCCATCTAGGGAATTAGACTGTCTTTTTTTTATCACAATATACTTGTTTTCACGTCAATCTCAACTCGTTAAATCCACAGATTGGATGATCCTTTTCGGTGGTTTTGTCACATTCACAAACTTCACCTCGTCGCTGGAGATGATTGCCTGAACCTCGCCATACTGCGTGGCGGTTCCCTAATTTCTGCTAGCGGTGCGGTCGATGCATGATTAGTCTTCTTTTCAGCAATATATGCTGCAATCTTTTCGGGTCTTTGCAGTTTTTCAGCTCAGTCGGCTCAGACATAAAATATAATGTTTCCGGATTCGCTACTATTTCAATATCAAAAATAAAATTAGTTTCGTGTTAGTTCTCATTAAAAAAGTATAAGATTCGATTCAACTATATTAAATTAACCCGTATCTGGCGTTTGTCGTGATGCTGGCGAGCGGTTTGGATGGGATTAATAAGAAAATGGAGCCGATTGAACCGATGAATGACGTAAACGTGTACGAATTGAGCCGAAAAGAACGTCGCAAGATGGGGATTGACGAACTGCCAGGGTCGCTCAAGGAAGCCTTGTTGGCGATGGAAAATGATCCGCTGTTCAAAGATGTGCTAGGAGATAAGTTGTTTGAGACGTATATCCGTGGCAAATGGGCAGACTGGGATGAATATCGGACGACCGTATCCGAGTGGGAAATCAAGCGATATCTGCAAACTGCTTAGGAAAGTGACAGGCTTATGTTGGATCGCAGAAGCCTGTATTTTTATGAATTCAATCGTTTCCCAGTAGAATTAGCTGGCGGGAGGAAACTAGGAATGACGTCTGATCCGATCAAAATTGATGTACATCTTCACTCCAATGTCAGCAGCGATGGCGAATTTCCACCCACCCAGCTGATGCGATTCTGCGCTGAAAAAGGAATTCGGTTAGTTGCGGTATGTGATCACAACAGCATGGCAGGAGTGCCGGAGGCTGAGCAGACCGCCAAAACATTGGGACTGGCATTTCTACCTGCTGCCGAAATCAACTGTCAGACTGCCGACGGAACTGAAATCCATCTGATCGGCTATGGAATTGGCAGGGCAATAGCTGACGTTGAAAAGCTTGGTGAAACTGTCAATCGCGTTGAAGAAGATTCAAATTTTGAGAGGCTGGCAGTGCTGGAAGGGTTTGGCTTGCAGATCGATCGCGGATCGTTGGAGAAAATCCGTGCTGGCAGAATTCTGGCAGTCGATATGATTGCCGAAGCGATTTTGAGCGATCCTGCCAACCGCGATCACCCCTTGATTCAGCCCTACCTGCCCGGCGGTGCAAAGTCAGATCAACCGCTGATCAATTTCTACTGGGATATGTGCACAGCCGGTAAGCCGGCTTATGTGCCGATCCGCTATCCCTCATTGAAAGATGCGCTTACCATTGTCAAGGATCACGGTGGAATTGGTGTGGTGGCCCACCCGGGCAAAAGCATTGCTCGGGATCAAGCGGACCGAATTATTGAGGAGATGGTGCAGGCCGAGATCGCAGGGTTTGAGGTGTACAGCAGTTATCATTCAGAATCGATGACGGCTTTTTACAGGGCACCAGTCCTTAAGCATCAGCTTGGCATAACCGTTGGCAGTGATTTTCACGGTGCCATCAAGCCAACGATAGAAATAGGCAGCGTCTCCTGTGAAGAGGACTGTCAGCAAATATTCCGTTTTCTTGAACCGTATATAGCCTGAATTAACTAAAAAGGGTCAGGCTGCCGCCCCGTTACGCTCTTCACGCGCGGTTTCCGGCATAATTTGCCCATGGTAGCGGTTGACGCGTTTGGAATAATCCCGATCAGGAACAGCCTCCAACCGGCTTAACTGAATTTGTACTACACGCGCGCCATAAGGAATAACAACGTTATGTTTCCCCTCATTTTTAAGTTCCAGCGTGATCGTACCGGCAAATCCGGCATCGATGACACCGGCCATCATGTGATTAATAAAGAGACGTCCAAGACTGGATTTCGTGTAGACCTGTCCGCAGACATCGGATGGCATACACAGAAATTCACGGGTTGATCCGAGGAAGATATCCCCGGGGCGAAGCAGAATCCCTTTCGACTCGTCAATTTCTCTCAGCTCCCAAAATAACTCTGAGCGGTGCTCCCGCCCGAAAATCACTTCGCCTTCAGCTTCCATTGGCCAGCGAATAAACCTGCCAAGCGAAAGGTCAAGTGTGTTGGGGTTAACCTGCTTGATGACGGTCTGGTAATCGGTGTCGGAACGAGAAAAATCCACCAACCCTTTGTCGATTAAATCAATAATCCCGTGATCACAGACTACGCTCATTTTGGCTCCTTTGTTCATAATATCCACAGGATTGGAATTCATGACACCCGCGGCGATAAATGCATTCTGGTTCAAGAAACGAAGCTGTCAATGGATCGATATCTTCGATTTTCTGTTTTATTAATTCCATTACAGACCGCGTGACCGGATCAGCCTTAAAACACAACCGCTTGCGGCTTATGTTTATCAGGGACTGGACATTGAGATCCATCACATGGTTGACCAACGCATCCTGTCGTTCGGTTCCACGATCAGGGTTGGAACGCTGACTCTTTACGTAATGTTCAACGCCGAATTTATGCCTTACCAGATGAACGCTGACGAAATACGGAATTTGCCACATCGCAATCGTGTACATCAACGTCCGAATGGGCGAATGTTCTGCATTCAGAATTTTCCGGCGCCATTCCACAGAGGGGACTGTCATCGTATCTTTCCCCTGGGTAACACGTGCAAGAAAAAGACATCGGCTCCAATCATCATCGGTGGGACTGCGCAGGATTTCTATTTCCATGATCTATCCTTGAAATACTTGATTTCTGCGTAATTATACATGATAGGTCAACCTCTCAGCATGAACCCTGTGCAAAGTGAAAACCAGGATTGCAAAGATTATCTATTGATAATAAGATTAATTGTGGAGTTGTCATACAGAATTTGTACAAGATGTCTGATAATTTGCATGAATAATCCGGTAGATATGGGTGTAAAATAAGATCGTTAACCTGTTCTGAGGTAATTCCCATTGAGAAATTTCGTTAATTGGATACTTATCGTTTTTTGTTGTTGCCAGGATGGTACCCAATCATGATCATTTCTGCTGCACGGAGAGTTTCTGATGAACTCATTACGTTGGATGATAGGAGTGCGACAGTACAGGGCTCGGAAGAAAAAAATTTAAGCAAAGGGGTAAGAAGCCTTTCAATTTGATTATGAATCTGGGTAGTAAAATCCGGCGAAACCCGGTATTTTTCTACAAAAAACAATAACTATTTATATAAAATCAGGGAGGACTCATGACAATTAAAGCAGAGGATATCAAGAGAGTTAAAGGAATGGGGTTTCTTCATAACCGTGGGACTGAGGAGGATTTTTCAGGCAGAATCATTACCGAAAATGGCGTAGTAACTGCCAAACAACTGCAGAATGTCAGTGAAGCGGCAGCAAAATATGGCAATGGAAAAGTGTCATTCACATCCCGTCTGACAATCGAAATCCCGGGAATTAAGTTTGGGGACATTGAGGCATTTCAGGAATATATTGCGCGGGATGGGATGGTAACCGGTGGAACTGGAGCCAGAGTCCGTCCAGTCGTCAGCTGTAAGGGGACCACCTGTGTTTATGGACTGTATGATACACAGGCGCTTGGTAAGAAAATTCATGATCGTTTCTATAATGACTATTACAATGTTGGCTTGCCTCATAAATTCAAAATTGCCAATGGTGGTTGCCCGAACAACTGTGTAAAGCCAGAATTGAATGATTTTGGAATTGTTGGGCAACGTGTACCAGTGATAGATATCGAAAAGTGCAAGGCATGTAAAGTGTGTGGGCCAGAAGGTGTCTGTCCGATGGGTGCATCCAGTCGTCCGGATGGGAAAATTATCATAGACCGCGAAAAATGCAACAACTGTGGCTTATGTATTCCACGCTGTCCTTTCCATGCAGTGATTGGGCATGAAACACAATATCAGGTCTATCTTGGCGGACGCTGGGGAAAGAAATCCAGAATTGGCACCTCATTAAGCAGATTGATTAATGAAGATGAATTGATGGGTCTGATTGAGAAAGCAATTCTGCTGTTCAAACGCGAAGGGATCAAGGGAGAACGGTTCGGACAGACAATTGACAGGATTGGGTTGGAAAAAACGGAGAAAATCCTGTTATCGAATGAATTGCTGGAACAGAAGGAACAAATTCTGGCAGCATAAAGCTTTGTGCCTTACGAGAAAAAACGAATTCAGCACTATAGAAAAAGTGAGTATTTGGGCTTCACCCCCTGAAGTTGGAGAAGAAAACCAACAGTGGGGGTGCAGCTTTTTAAGAGAGCCAGCTCAGGGGTACAAAGAAAGCAGGCAAGATGGTTATGAGATAAACAGAACCAGGTATGTTGTTTGTCTGAAAAAAGAAGCTTCTATGTACGGGTATTCATACTTCCTTTATTGGTTTTATTCAGTACGAAACCAATAAAGGAAGTTTCATCTTTCCGTTTTTCTTTCTCAGGTAGTGTCAGGGGTGTAGAAAAACCCTGTAGATAAAAAGATCAATATCTAATGAAACTGCTTAAATATAAGATGATAAAATAGATCAGGATGAAAATTGATTTGTAATCCGTTAAATTCAAATTTTGAGGTTATATGTCCACACAAACCGAGATGAAAAAACAATTATTATTAGACAGCTTTGAAGCCCTGCTAAAAGAGTATAAAACTAATGATAATGCAATGAGAGAGCTAATTTCTAAAATGAGTAGACTCGATATGGTTCTTACTTCGCAATTGTGGGAGAAACTAATACTGAGCAATAAAAATTTATTTCCAGCAAAAGGGGGGAGCCCTGTAGATTGTTGGGGAATTACTGAAAGGATAATTTATGAAATTAAAGAGGATGGGGGAGGTATAGAAGCAGCAGCTCTGATAATTCGGAATAGTGATATATTGATGAACTATATATACAACAAATCCTCATATCTAGGAAAAAATTCGGGAGAAGTCATTGGTGCTTTAATTAATATGGATGATTTTGAGAGTGCGAACAAAATATTAAAGTTAGCTGTTTCTAATAAATCTGATCCTGACAATTCGGATGAGTTCTTAGTCAATTTTGACTTGTTTATCGGTGATGTCATCATAGGTGCAATTGATCAGATAAAAGAAAATGGATCTCTTGAAAACCGTGATAAGGCAATAGAGTTAATCCAATACTATATCAATGAAATTGTCGACAAAACGGAAAAGGCTAAAGCGAGTGTTAGATTCATAGATTTGCTTGAGTGATTTGTTTTTTGACAGGAGATTGATAAATTGCTGGCATCGATTATTAAGAGCATATCAGAGGAGTTTTTACAAGAAGCCATCGGTTCTCCTCGTCTTTTTGAAGATATGGCAGCAATGGAAAAACATTTGGCAGAGAGCTACAGTAGTAGGGTATTCATCGAATTGTTGCAGAATGCTGATGATGCTGGTGCTCAAAGAATCTGTGTTTTATTTGTAAATAATTCATTATTTGTTGCGAATGATGGTCGTCCTTTTAGCGAAACGGATGTAATATCGATTTGCAGATCAGGAGCAAGTTCAAAAAAACGGGGCGAAACTATTGGTTATCGGGGGGTTGGTTTTAAGAGTACATCATACCTTTCTCAAGAAATTATTATTTATTCTAACAAAACGTATTTTACTTTCTCGAAATTAAAATGTTCGAATGCTTTGGAAAGGCCATTAGATAAAATTCCAACCATCCGAATCCCATTTATTCTTGATCAAATCGATGATTCTTTACGTTTTACCATTGAAAGATTAGAGAATCATGGGTTCAATACAATATTTATTTATAAGAATGCCAAGTCTAGGGAATTCTTCGAAGAAATCAAAGAATTAAGTAGTGATACCTTTCTGTTTCTCAATAATATTAAAAAATGCGAAATTGACACGAACGTATTGCAAAAGACAATTCTTGTTCAAAGATCAAAATATCTTAATTACCCATTAATTTCTTTTTCTGAAAAAGATATGTGGATAGTTTTTAGAGGTAATACTGAAAGTATTGCATTTAAATTTGATGGAAACTGTATTATTCCGGCAAAAGAAGAAGAAAGTATATATCATTGTTACCTTCCAACAATGGACAAAACCAGTTTACCACTGAAAATAAATGGCGATTTCACAACAGATCCGTCACGTAAGCATATTACGTTAGATCAAGTAACAGAGAAAGCACTTGATGCTGCAGCGGACATTATCTTTTCAATAATTAAAAGTTCAATAAATAGGAGCTGTAGTGAGGTATTGAGGAATATCTTCACGATTTTGATAAAAGATGAATCTTATTCCCGGATAAATATGTTATTTTCGAATAAACTTCGCCAAAAAATAGAAAGTGATAAATTTATATTGTTGCAGAGTGGGGAAAGTGTATTTCTTAAACAATATCGTATTCTTCCAGATTGGCTGGAGGAATCTGAAAAATTATTGTTGAGACAAAATTCTAAATATGTAAATTCTATATCCTTACCATCTGAATTTTATTCCTTTTATCCTGATATTGATATATTTTTCAAAAAGTATTCTGTGTCTGAATTTACAATATCAGATTTTATTACAATAATGTCCGATCCTCAATTTGTCTCTAAATTAAATCGGAAAACTCAGGGAAAAATTTTAGGAAATGTTATCGCTAAGATGAAAGCGGATCAGCAAATTTTTGGAAAAGAATATTATTTATCTGATATCTGCATATCTAACAAGTATGAGACCCAAACAATTGATATGATTGCCTCACGATTCGACTTTCTTTTCGAAAAAGACTTTCTGGACTCGGTTGCTGAACAAGCGTCTTTTCGCGAAATTACTTGGTTTTGTGATCAAACTGGAATTAACAAAGAAAGATTAATAATAAAAGAGATATTAACAAACGACAAAAAGTCTTCTGATTTTTCACGTAAAAATGTTTCTTTAACCCCAACCGTTCCAAAGTGGCGGTCCGCTGAGCAAAAATGCATGGAAATAGAAAGGATGTTGGGATTTTTTGCTGAAGACGTAAGTAAACGTAATATTGGATACGATATTGAAAGTATTGGTCCAGACGGATCGAAAAGATTCATCGAGGTTAAAGCCCTTGATCGTCAAGGATCTCCTTTTTCCATGACAAATAATGAATATACCGCAGCACATCAGCTGGCAGAAAATTATTATATTTGTTTAATTTCGGAAAATGGAGACAAACTTAACGCAATCTACATCAAGAATCCACTAACCACATTGTATTTAGAGAAGAGATGTAGAAGTTGGGAGTGGTTTTGTGATTCCTATGAAGGTGAACAATATTCCATTAATTTATCTTGATCACGGATATTCAATCACAAACTTTTTTTTCATTGACCGCATCATAAGTTCAAAAGGCATATAAAATCCTTCTAAGTATCATAAGCGACTAAATTCATCTATGACAGTATGTTGGAAATGCTGTTTCCAGTTTCTATCGACAATGCATATTCTGAGGACTAATTTAATGTCTACTTGGATATTGCTGTTCTTTTTTTGATCACTGTCCAATAGGTAATGTAATCCTGAAATTCTCAACTTACTCATAAAATTAACAAAAATCCGACAATCGTGATAGAATGATATTAATGCAAATTTGATCTTTTTTCTGCAATGTCTGACAAAGAATATCGCAATCAACGGCGATATTTTCTGCAGAAAAAACTGCAAAATTTGACTTCGCCTCTCCAATCAAGCGGCGTTATTAAAAAATCAAGGATTTCCAAGGAGAACAGAATGAGTAATACAACGGTTTGGTTAATATTCAGCTTGATTTGTGGGATTCTCTCCCTCGGAATTGGAGTTTACCTGTTCGTCTGGGTGAAAAACCAGGATGATGGGAATGACCGTACCCGGGAAGTAGCCGGTTGGATCCACAGTGGTGCGCGTGCCTACCTGAAAAAGTTATATGCAGCGTTGATCATTGTTTCAGTGATCATGGCGGCTGTACTGTCAGCTGTTTATACCTTTGATGGCAGCGGACGCGGTTTAGCGACGGCCTTATGTTATCTGATCGGAGCCGTTTGTTCAGCAATCGCCGGTTATCTGGGAATGGAAGTTGCGGTACGCGCGAACGTTCGTTCCGCTGTTGCCGCCAACCACAGCATGCCCTCTGCGTTCAACATCGCTTTCCGTGGTGGTGCAGTGATGGGTTTCGCCGTCGTTGGTGTCGCAACTATCGGTATGAGTGCGATCTATATGGTTACAAAAGATTCACAAATGGTGCTGGCATTCTCGCTGGGTGCTTCCTCACTGGCATTGCTGGCAAAAGCCGGCGGCGGGATCTACACCAAAACTGCTGATATTGCTGCTGACCTGGTTGGTAAAGTTGAAGTTGGAATTCCTGAAGATGATCCCCGCAATCCGGCTGTCGTTGCGGACAATGTCGGTGACAACGTTGGTGACGTTGCTGGTATGGGTGCAGATATTTTCGACAGTTATGTTGCTTCCGCAGTTGCTGCAATGCTTCTCGGTGCGACTATGCAGGAAATTCATTACACCATTCTGCCGCTGCTGCTGTGCGCGTTGGGTATATTGGCTTCGATCATTGGTGTTTACCTTGTGCAAGTCAAGGAAGATGGCAAACCTGGCAAAGCCCTTAACATGGGCACGATTATCACCTGTGCAGCTTTCGCTGTGTTGATGATTATTGCTATTCTGATTATTCCTGAGATTGCCAACCGCTACATCTGGGCTATTCTAATCGGTACCTCAATCGGTATCGTGATTGGTCAGACTACCGAGTTCTTCACCTCAGACGAATTCAAACCGGTTCAGTTGACCGCTGAATACTCAGCCTCTGGCGCTGCAATCACGATCATCAGCGGTATCAGCTATGGTCTGATCTCAATTGTCCCGTCCATTCTCGGTATTGTAATTTCGATGCTGGTTTCTTTTTACGTTTGCGGTGGCGCGACTGACTTTACCCTTGGTATTTACGGTGTTGGTATTTCCGCAGTCGGTATGCTGGCGATTTCCGGCATGATCGTTTCCGCTGACGCTTATGGACCGATCGTTGACAACGCTCGCGGTATCGCTGAAATGTCCGGCATGGATCAGGAAGTTATCGACCGTGCTGACGTGCTTGACTCTGCCGGTAACACAGCCAAAGCCATCACAAAAGGCTTCTCTATCGCCGCTGCTGCTTTGACCGTGTTGGCACTGTTTGCCGCCTTCGTCAGCGAAATCAACCTGGCGCTGGTGCCCTATGGTAAGACCTTTACAATCGAAGATATTTCGCTGGTGAATCCTCTGATTCTGGCTGGTCTTTTCCTGGGCGCGATGTGTCCTCCGCTGTTTAGCGCTCTGACAATGCTTTCCGTTACCCAGAACGCCTTTAAAATGATTGAAGAAATCCGTGCTCAGTTCCGTGAACATCCTGAAATTCTGGAAGGAACCATGACCCCGGACTACAACCGGCCAATCAGCCTGGCTGCGGAGGGTGCATTGAAATCTCTGATCCTGCCTGCAGTGATCGCAATTGTCTTCCCTCTGGCCGTTGGTTTTATCATGGGACCAAAGGGGCTGACCGCATTTCTGGGTGGCGCAATTATTACCGGTGTGATTTTCGCATTGTTCATGTCCAACTCCGGTGGGCTGTGGGATAACGCCAAGAAGTATGTTGAAGCTGGCAATTTTGGCGGTAAGGGTTCCGAAGCTCACAAAGCTGCCGTGATCGGGGATACTGTTGGTGATCCTTTCAAAGATACCGCTGGCCCGTCCCTGAACACACTGATTACCGTGATGTCCCTGGTCGCATCTACTTTCGCTCCGGTTATCGCGGTCTATCACCTGTTCCAATAAAAAGAATCCGATTATCTAAGGAAAAGCATCCGACTAAATCAGTCGGATGCTTTATTTTTGTTCTTGGAGAGTGCTCCCCGTGGGAATCATATTTTTCGCGATTATTTATTCAGGATATGGTACTATCTAGCTGAAAGGCATACGATTTCAATAATCGAAAGGGATCATAATGAAGAAATTTGCATATCTGATTTTTGCATTTGTATTGTTGTTTTCAGTCCAGGGCTCAGTCTTTGGACAAGACGCCGGGGTAGATGTGGCAATGTTGGAACTGGTGGACTCCAAACTCGATGTTGTGATGAACAGTCATCCTACTGTATATCTTGTTTTTGAGAACACCGCTTCAGTGCCGATGAAAATCGGTTATGGATGGGATGATGTCGAAGAACCCTCGGTGAGACTGATAGATGATGATGGGAATGAGCTGGGAGTTGTCAATAATATTTACACCTTACCGAGTTCTATCATGCCTGGGGAAAGAGGATATGCTGAAATTGAATTCTGGGATCTTCCAGAAGATGCTATGCCGGTTGATTTTGAAGTGACCTTCACCGGAGTCAAAGATAAATATGGTCCGAGTGAGCGTGTTTATATGGATGCCACCGTCGAAATTGAAGATTTCGATGGGCCACATTCTCCTTTGCGCGGATTGGTGGCTACTATTTCGAATCAGACCGATTATTCAAATTTTCTGGAAGACGGCTATATTGCGTTGCTCGATCAGGAAGGGAAACTGGTTTTCTACTCTGACATCTTTTCGCTCTATATGGTCAGTATCACCCCCGGCTCTTCTGTGAAAACTCTCGTTAAAGAGTTTTATAATGAAGGAGAAGAAGAGGCGCTGAAGGATGTGGATTACGAAAAATCGATTGTCAATGTGTGGTTTGACATTTACGATTGATATTCCAAATACGCGATAACGATAGAACCTCCCGACAGGAGGTTCTATCGTTTTCAGGATACTGGAGAATGCTCCCGGAGCAATTATATTTGTCGCGATAATTTATATATGATTATGATATTATCTAAATAAAAGGCATACGATATCAATAAACGAAAGAGATAATTATGAGGAAGTTCGCATATCTGTTTTTTTACGTTTGTGTTGTTGTTTTCAATCCAGTGTTCGGTCTTTGCACAAGAAGCCGGGGTGGATGCGGAAATGTTGAAACTGGTGGACTCAAAACTCGACGTTATGATGAGTGTTATTCCCAGCGTATATCTGGCGTTTGAGAATACCGGTTCTGTGCCCATGAAAATTGGCTCTAAGTATGATTCCGTCGAAGAACCATCGGTAATGCTGATTGATGATGATGGGAATGAGTTAGAAGTTGTAAATAAAATTATTACCGTTCCAAACACCATTCTGCCTGGAGAAAGGGGGTTTGCTGAAATTAAATTCTGGAATATTCCAAAAGGAGCTATACCGGTTGATTTTAAAGTCACTTTCACGGGTGCCCAAGTCCGGAATTACCCGATTGAACGGATATTCATGGATGCAACCGCTGCAGTTGAATATTTAGAGCCGCCATATAATGAAGAACGCGGATTGGTGGCTACTGTTTCGAACCCGACCGATTATTCATATTTTCTGGATGATGGCTATATTGCGCTGCTTGATCACGAAGGAAAACTGGTTTATTTTGCTAAGTTTCCTTTTCGGATCAAAAAGATCAGTATTACACCTGGCAATTCGGTGAAAATCGTTGTACAAAAGTTTCGCGATGTTCAAATAAGATCGAATCTGAAGGATGTGGATTATGAGAACTCAATCATTAAAGTGTGGTTTGATATAAAAAATGAAAATTAATATTCAAGTGACACTCCAGAAAGACGGTTCTTTTTGGAGAATCAGCCCGATGGAATCGTGTTCATCGCAATTATTTATTCAAGAAATTCCGTTTTATTACTGGAACGTGTACGATTTAAATAAAAGAAAGGGATCTTAATGAAAAAATCAGCATATCTGATTTTTGTGATTGTATTGTTGTTTTCAATCCAGTGTTTGGTATTTGCACAAGACACCGGGGCGGATGCGGCAATGTTGAAACTGGTGGACTCCAAACTCGATCTTATGATATACGAAGATCCCATCCTGTTTCTGGTGTTTGAGAACACTGCTTCTGTGCCCATGGTGATAGGCTATGAGTGGGATGATGTTGAAGATCCATCTGTAACACTGCTTGATGATGTCGGGAATGAGTTGGAGGTCGTACATGATATTGAAACCTTTCCAAGCACCATTATGCATGGAGAAAAAGGATATGCCGCAGTTGAATTTTGGAATATTCCAGAAGGGGCTAAACCGGTTGATTATAAAGTTACTTTCACAGGTGTCGAAGACGAGAATCCCCCGGTTGCACGGGTTTACATGGATGCGACTGTTGCAGTTGAATATTTAGATCCGCCATATAATGAATATCGCGGATTGGTGGCTACTGTTTCGAATCCGACCGATTATCCATATTTTCTGGATGATGGCTATATTGTGTTGCTCGATCAGGAAGGGAAACTGGTTTTCTTCGAGGGATTTTATTCGCTCTATGGAGTAAGTATCATACCTGGCAATTCAGTGAAAACCCTGGTAAGAGAAATTTATGACGATGAAGAGTTTCTGAAGGCTGTGGATTACGAGAAATCGATTATAAAAGTGTGGTTTGATATTAACGAGTGATAATTCCAATTCAAAAGAAAGAGAGAACCTCCAGGAAGGAGGTTCTCTCTTTTTATGACTTTAGTCTGTTGACCTCACGAAGTGGGCGAAACAGAAAGCCACACCTCTTTAGGGGTGGTTTTGATTAAAGCGTTTCTGTTTTTCGTTCTTTATTTAAATATAGTGACATGAGATAGAATGCGATGCCAAAAGCTCCTATGATCAGTAATTCACTGCCAATATTGAAATTGCTTTCAGATATTTTCATAATCCCTTTATTGTAGTAGAACAGTGGGCTAAATTTGGCGATGTTTTGAATAAAATCTGGCATGAATTCAACTGGAAGCACAGATCCTGACAAAAACATCAGAATCACTGGAAGTGCATTTCCAATCACATCATTGAGCGATTTCGTTTTGGATATTTGGTTAATTAAATTTGAGAACAAGGCAATAACGATTGTCCATACAAAGAGGATCAGCAAATAGAAGCCTAAACTCTGGGATTTTAACATTTCAGGAAATTGCAAGAACAGGAAAAGTCCAGTAACAAGAAGAAAAGCAAGTACAGCAATAATAATTTGAGCCAGACTTATTTCTCCTTTTATACGGAAGTTACTTTTGGCAGAAATTCGATTGCGAATTTGAATGTTTTTCTTGTTGAAACTGATACTTAAATCACCTAATAGTTTCAGGAGGATCATCATGATCACAAATCCATAGACAACTGCAAATCCATAGAATTTCTTTTCAGAAACGTTTTGATTGGTGGAAAAGATAACCTCTGCTTTTTCATCCAAAACAGTTGAAAGCTTTTGTAAATCCAATTGACCAGCATTGATCATAGCTTTGTAATAAAGCGAATGTTTATTGACGATTCTTTCCAGGAATATGCTTTGACTATTCGTAATATCCGTAGATATTCTTAATGCTGAATCATTTGTTTCCAGGAGACTTTTTTCTGAATCAACCGGGATTTCGACAATTCCATCGATAAAACGAGTGTAAAGGTCCAGTTCAGCTGCTTCCTGAGACTCATAATAATAGATATTATTTTCTCTATCCAGATACTCGATCAACGAATTTCCAAACTGACTTTCTTCATTTTTAATGATCCCAATATTTAATATTCTTTTTGAATACTTATCTTCATACGATCCGCTAATTAAGGAAGTTATAACAACCAGGATCGCAAGATATGAAATAAGCATGACTTTATTTTTTCTGGCTATTTTTATAAAGTAATATAGCGTGTTCATGCTCTTTTTCTCCTTATCTGGAAAATGGAAATGGCGATCAGAACAATGCTGTAACCCAGCAATTGTAGGACACTCGCATTGAGCGTCGAGTAATTCCCCAGCATATTCACTTTGATTAACTCATTGCTGATCAGTGAAACAGGATTCAATTTGATAATAAGCGGAAAGCTTCGTTGAATCAAAAGCGGAATATCATTACTGAATAATCCACTAAGTCCTGACAAAATAAGGAGTGAACTGATAATTGCTGCCGTTTGTAATGATTCCTTTTCAATTAACGTTCCCAGGAAGAGCCCCCATGCAATCCCAAAAATCAATGCCGAGAGAACGAGTGGGATATTATTAAAATCCATTGAAAAGAAATTTTGCTTTAATATAACCTCGGTATAGATCATTATTATTGCGATCAAAAACAATGACCATAAAAAGCTGGCAGCAACACTGATCATCACCTGCCAGGTTTTGGATGTTGGGGTTGTGGAGTTTCTTAATGCGACTGTTTGGCCTCTTACAATTAATCGATTGCCAATACCGCCTGAGAGATATGCACCATAAAGAGTGATCATTGCAAAGAGTGAGTAAAAGACAACATCGATCGGGCTGTACTTTTCATCACGGTTTTCGACGAAGTGCCTATTAAAATCATAGGCACTCAATGGCAGGCTTAAAGATGCTATTTGCTTTGTTGTGGTTAAAACTTCATCCATTATCATCTGGTTGATTCCGTTTTTGTTGATTACCAAACTCAAGTCTTTGTCTACATACGCATCTATTTGACCTTGTTTGAGGGCTTCAAGTGCCTGGTCTTTTGTCATTGCCTGACCTTTAAATATGGAGTTTTCGATGCTGGATCGATCAAGCGTTGCTATATTTGGTAACTCTTTTGGCGGTTCTACGAAGTAGAGCGACATGAAAGCTTTTTCATCGTAAGCGATGGATGCTTTCTCCAAGTCGAACTCCCGAAATCTGATATTAGAGAATGCAATCGTAAAGACTGTTAATAGTAAAAGCGGAAAGGCTATCATCCAAAACACGTTGGATAAGTTCCCTAAAAATATCTTTAGTTCATATTTAATGTAAGTGAGTATTCGTGCCATCAGTCTCTTAACTCCTTACCAGTCAATTCCAAAAAGACATCGTTTAAACTTGGCACTTCTGTGTACAGTTTCAGGTAGGTTAATCCTTTGTCTTTTATAAATTGGACAATGGTAGCGATATTACTGTTGGGATTGTCAAATTTAACGGTGTATTCGGAATCTTTGATCGTTACATCAATGACATGAGATAGATTTCTTAAATCTTTTAAAATATCTGCTTTTTCTTCCAGAAGAGTGAATTTGATGATTTCTGTTGTGATAATTGAATCTCTTAACTCTTCGTTGGTTCCTGTGATGATGTTCCTTCCTTGATCGATGATAGCGATACGATCACAGAGGTCTTCAACTTCTTCAAGATAATGTGATGTGTAAATGATCGAAGCTCCCTGTCGGTTGAGTTCTTTGATGCCATCCAGGATGAAGCTTCTGCTTTGTGCATCAACGGCAACCGTTGGTTCGTCCAAAAAGATCAGTTCTGGTTCATGTGCGATTCCACAGGCGATGTTGAGCCGTCGTGCGAGACCACCTGATAGTTTGGATGGAACAAATTTTTCGAATTTTTCCAAGCCAACAAATTGAATGGCTTTTTTAACGAGCTCTTTTCTTTTCTTGCCATCACGAACATACAATCCGCAGAAGTAATCAATGTTTTCATAGACGGTTAATTCTTCAAACAAGGCTAACTCTTGAGGAATATATCCGATTTTTCGTTTGATGTCATATGAATTTGGTTTGAGTTCCTGTCCTAATACTTTGATATCACCTTTATCAAAGGAATAAATCCCCAAGATACATAATAACAGGGTTGTTTTTCCTGAACCATTGGGGCCGATTAATCCTAAAATTTCCCCCTCTTTTAATTCCAGGTTGAATGAATCTAATGCACGGATTTCTTTAAATTCTTTGATTAAGTTTTCTACTTTGATTACCATATCTTCACCTCCTGGAAATTAGGATACAATGAGTTTGAAAATTTTATTAGTGAATCCGTTCAATAGTTGAGATGACAATTGCCACAGGTGTTTATGAGTAAAATAATCATCCACGTCATTGTTGCGTTGATTGTAAGTTTTTATGAATTTGAAAAAGGTAATATTGCGACTGAATCACTTGTTTTCCTGGTTCTCATGGGAATTAGTTATTCGATGCTTATTAATATTCTTTCGAATCAAAAAGTTAAACAGGCTTTGTTTATTTTGGGTATTCTTATCGTATTAATGCTTCCACAGTTCATCTTTTTATTACCGTTGTTGGCGCCAAGTGCTTTTTTACATTTTAATAGGGCTTCTTTTTTAATTTTTATTCCTTTTTTGGGTAATTTCCATGTTCTTTATTTGACGTTGGTTGGGTTTACGCTGTTATGGGATATTCTTCTGGTAAGTAAAGATGTTGAGATTGTGAATTTGAGAAAGGAAAAATATAACCTTCTCGATAATGTGAATCGTTTGTCTAAATCGATCGACCTTTTGAGAGTCGAAAAAGAGGAGGACGAAATAATGACATTGATGGATGAAAGAAATCGTATTTCGCGTGAGATTCATGATACGGCGGGTCATACGCTTTCTGCTGCTGTTTTGAATTTAAAAGCGTTATCTATGACAACCCGGGAAACTGAGACAAAGGAGAGTCTTTTAGTGTTAAAAGAAACGTTGGAGAAAGGGTTGCAGGATATTCGCAGGGTTATGTATGATTTGAGGGATAGTTCTTTTGATCTGGAAAATAAAATTATGGAGTTGTTGGAGTCTGTTGAGAATTCAAATTTAACATATATTGTTGATTCGAATTTGAGTTATGGTGTTAAATATGATATTTTTACGATTGTCAGAGAATCATTGACGAATTATTTAAAGCATTCTGATGGTGAACATTTCAAGGTCTATCTGGTTGAGAGTGATCGGTTTTTGGTTTTAAAAATTGAAGATGATGGTTCAGCACCAAATAAAGAATTTCAGGAAGGACTTGGTTTGTATTCCATCAAGAAGAAATGTGAAGAAAGAGATTGGAAAATTAATATTACGACAGGCCAGGGTTTTGGTATTCATGTATTGATTGAGAAGGACAAATGAGAATATTATTAGTGGATGATGATGCTCTTGTTTTAAAATCATTACAGATGATTTTAAAAGCTGAAGGAATTGATGAGGTTTACACTTCAAAAAATGGGAAAGAGGCCTTTGATATTTATAAGGATCATGAGATTGATATCGTGTTACAGGATATTCGGTTAAAAGATGAGAATGGAATCGATATCGCAGGCAAACTGTTAGAGTATGACAAAGAAGCCAGAATTATTCTTTTGACGACTTTTAAGGATGAAGAATATATCAATAAGGCAATAAAAATTGGTGTTAAGGGCTATATTTTAAAAGATAATATTGATTCTTTGTGTCAATCGATTCAAACGGTGATGGCTGGTAATATGGTATTGGATTCTGAGGTGATTAAGGATATTAAATTGTCGAATCAGGCAAAAAAATCCATTGAGGATTTTGATATTACTGAGCGTGAACTGGATATTATCAAATTGCTTGCTGAGGGGATGAATAATAAGGAAATTGGTCAGTCGCTCTATCTTAGTGAGGGTACGGTTCGTAATTATATTTCGTACCTGCTTGATAAATTAAATCTTAGAGATCGCTCTCAGATTGTGGTTTTTTATTACAAGAATTTACATAATGAATAAGCTTCATAAAAACCCAGTCATTTTATTTGTTTCTTCATCCATTTGAAGAAGTCCTATACACCTCACTTCTCCTTTTCGCTTCGGTACAGAAAAAGAAAGAATTGAGGTGATTATCTTCAATCTGGGTTCCCTGGGGGGAACCCTGCTGTTTAATTCTCAGGCATGGTGGGGATCAAACTTCCAAAGGATCTAATGATGCTGATCCCTGGCTTTATCCTGAAATCAATCCTGATCAATCTTTTCTCAATCAGGTTATTGCTGAAAATTTATCGAAATAAAACCCATTAATCTCTACGCTGTTCTGACATAAAGGCAGAACCACTTCATTTTTTGCGAAGAGGTTCTCTTTAAAATACTCTCTTCTGCCTGATGTGTGAACAATTCGATTTTTCGTTGGGTTCGGGCGGGGACAGCGTTTATAATAGCCACGATGTTTATGAAGCATAGAGACGGAAACGATGGTCAAGAATTCGTTGTTTAATTTGAAGATTGAAGAGGAACTTCCTGTTCTGGATTATCGCCTGAATCGCAGTGGCAAACGCTCGCGGCTCAGCGGAATTCTGAATACCATGACCGGGTTTCGTCTGCGGTTCCTTTTCGCTGTCTGTATGCAGGTTGCGGCGACACTTTGCAAAACCAGCGTATATTTGCTTTTGGCATGGTTCATTGATACCTGGCTGGTTGGCGGAGATCACAGCGTTCCCCTTTTTCTGGTGGGATTTGCCTTTATCGGTTTATCGTTAGTCGAGGGATTCTCTTCTTTCCAGGCTAATCATCAGGCAAATTACACCGCAGAACGCGTTGCCCTGCGGTTGCGGAATAACCTGTACGATCAAATTCAAAGACTGTCTTTCAGCTATCACGACAAGGTCGACACCGGAGACCTGATACAGCGCGTTACCTCTGATGTTGATGCGGTAAGGCGATTCTTTTCGGAACAGGCTATCGGAATTGGGCGGATTTTCTTCCTGTATATCATCAACTGGGTTGCAATTGCACGAATTGATTTGCAGTTGGCACTGACGACAATGGTGATCGTGCCGTTGATTTTTGTGATGGCTTTGTTTTTCTTCAGCAAAATCAGCAAATCATATGAAGCATACCAGGTGCAGGACGCGCAGCTTTCATCGCTCCTGCAGGAGAACCTGACAGGGGTGCGGGTGGTTAAAGCGTTTGCACGGCAGGATTATGAAATCGAGAAATATCGTAAAGAGAATGAAAAGAAATACAAGCTGGGAAGCAAACTGATCCTGATTGAATCGTTGTTTTGGCCGTCAACTGATATGCTCTGCGGCATGCAAATTGTGATCAGTTTTTACCTTGGAGCATCGTCAGCAATTGCGGGAAGGATTACACTGGGAGAATTTATCGCTTTTCAGGCATTGCTGAACTGGGTGATCTGGCCGATCCGTAATATGGGGCGGCTGATCGTACAGATGTCACGTTCGCTGGTCAGCTTTGAGCGCGTCAACACAGTTTTGGCAGAACAACAGGAAGAGCTGCGGCAGGGAGAAAAAGCTCCGGAGCCTTTCCTCTCCAAACAGATCACCTTTGACAATGTCAGCTTTTCTTACGATGGAAAAAACAAGGTGCTGGATGAGGTGTCCTTTACCGCGGAAGCTGGTCATACAATTGCGTTGCTGGGGTCTACCGGGTCAGGGAAATCATCCCTGCTGGCGTTGATCCCGCGCTTCTACGAATATCAATCCGGCAGTATTCAGCTGGACGGCATGGAATTGAATCAGATTCGTAAAGAAGATCTGAGGCGGAACATCGGAATAGTTGAACAGGAACCATTTCTGTTTTCATGTACGATTGCGGAAAATATTGCTTATGGTGTTGAACGGGATGTCAACCGTGAAGAAATCATGCAGGCTGCCAAAGATGCTGCTATTCATGAATCAATCATGGCCTTTGAAAAAGGATACGACACACTGGTGGGGGAACGAGGCGTAACACTTTCAGGCGGACAAAAACAACGGGTTGCGCTGGCAAGGGCGTTGCTGAAAAATCCACGTGTATTAATCCTCGATGATGCCACCTCTTCGGTTGATACCGATACCGAGGTGGAAATTCGGACTGCGTTATCACGCCTGATGAAACATTGCACTACTTTCATCATTGCCCATCGCATTCAGAGCATTATGCATGCGGATCTGATTTTGGTGATGGACAAAGGAAAAGTCATTCAGTCTGGTACACACGATACGCTCATTCGGGAAACAGGAATGTACCAGCGCATATTTGATATCCAAACCAGAATTGAAGCCAATTTAGAGAAGGAAATCAGCGATGCCGGTTAATTCTTTTGAAGATGAAGTTTTCCTCACCGGCATCGACAGCAATGTCCTGAAGCGGATCTTTTCGTTTGCCAGACCGCACCGCAAATGGATTTTCTTTTTCCTGTTGATCATATTGGTAACGACTGTAACTGATGCAGCCATGGTCTATATCAACAAAATAATGATTGACCAGGCAGTGATCCCTGGCGATCTCAGGAAAGTTATAGGCTTTCTGGAACTGTATGGAGTAATGATCGTATTCCAGGCGTTCTCGGTCTTTGGCTTCATTTATCTGGCTGGTTTAATATCCGAGAAAATCAGTTTCGACCTGCGTCAGAAGATGTTTGACCATTTGCAGACGCTTTCACTTTCCTATTACACGGTTACACCGGTTGGCTGGATCATGTCGCGTGTGAATTCAGACAGCGTGCGCATTTCAGACCTGATCTCCTGGGGGTTGATCGATTCGGCTTTTTCTACCTTCAATATCCTGATTGCAACCGTTTTCATGATGATCATCAACTGGAAACTGGCGCTGGTAGTGGTCTTCTTTTTTCCGATCATGGTTTACATCGGCTGGCAGTTTCGCAAGCGGATTTTGAAAGAATACCGCGAGGTGCGCCGACTGAATTCGAAGGTGACCGGGGCCTTTATTGAAAATATTTCAGGCGTCAAGGTCGTTAAATCCTTTCAGCGCGAAGAACGTAACCTGAAAGAATTCAATCAGCTCTCACAACCGATGTTCCGTTCCGCTTATCGGGCAGCGCGTTGGAATGCATTGTTTCTTCCATCGATCCAGCTGATCTCCTCGATCATCCTGGCGATCATTATCTGGTCAAGCGACTGGCAGGTCAGCGGCGGGCTGATGACTATTGGAGGCATTCAGGCGTTCGTCAATTATACGCTGTCGATGATGTGGCCGGTGCAGGATCTGGCGCGGGTGTACGGTGAGTTGCAGCAATCGATCGCCTCAGGTGAACGAATCTTTTCACTGTTGGATACCACGCCATCGATTCAGGATCGGGATGATGCTTATGAGCCGGAACACTTTTGCGGTGAGATCGAATTTGACCACGTCAATTTCTTCTATGACGATGGAGACAGACGGAACGTACTCACTGACTTTTCCCTGAAGGTTAACCACGGCGAAATGATTGCCCTGGTGGGGTCAACTGGTGGCGGGAAATCGACTATTGTCAATCTGACGGCACGCTTTTATGAACCAAAATCTGGGGAGATTCGTATTTGTGGGCGTGACTATCGCGAGTACACCATGGAGAGCATCCAATCCAGAATCGGAATGGTGCTGCAGACGCCGTATCTGTTCTCGGGAACAATCCGTGAGAATCTGCGATATGGACGACTGGATGCCACCAACAAAGAGATTGAACAGGCCGCGGTTAAGGTAGGGGCTGATGATTTCATCCGTAAGTTTCCCAATCAATATGAAGAACAGGTTGGTGAAGGCGGAAGCCTGCTTTCGGTTGGACAGAAACAGTTGATATCGCTTGGCAGAGCTGTTTTGGCTGATCCGGAGATATTTATTATGGACGAAGCAACAAGCTCGGTGGATACCCTGACCGAACATTTGATTCAGGTGGGTATGGAACGGATGTTGGAAGGACGTACCAGCTTTGTGATCGCTCATCGCCTGTCCACAATCCGGCGCGCCGATCGGATTCTGTTGATCGAAGATGGAAAAATCGCAGAAGAAGGTTCTCACAAGGAGCTGTTGAGGTTGCGCGGCAAGTACTACCACCTTTATACCAGTCAGTTCCGCGAAGAAAAAGAACAGGAATCCTCAGGCACGATAATCTGATTTAGTTGTATAAACAGACAATATTTGGCTGAAATAAAGCCAGTTTTAAGAAGGAATAAAATAACCTCTGAAATAAAAAAATTTTTAACAATTGAGTGAGGTTTATCTATTGAGTATTATGAGAGTAAAAAAGTATTATGTCGCGTAAGTATGAGGTTATTAGAGAGATAAAGGATTAAAAATTCAAGATGTAGTAAGCAGGATATGAATTTATTACCGGAGTTATTACCTTTAGTTTTCTCATGGAAAGAGTGGAAATGTAATATTTTTATCGTTTCGTTTCTTAAAATATTAATGTCAAAAAAAGGATTATTAGGCGGATATTCATATTGACACTCTAAAATTAATCAATTATATTTAGATAAACCATTAACAGTGCTAACAGCAATCATACTAAAGACTCAGAATAGCAAGAGATTTTAGTGGAAATTAAAATAAATTGGATTATAAACCAAATAAACTAACTAAATATGTTTCAATAATCGTTTTTTTAGTTTATTTAATATATTGTGGAGGTGATTGATGAGATGAAAAGAATATGTCTGGAGTTCCCCAACAAAATGCAAATACATGCAACTCTTTTGGAAAAGGAAGAGCCGGAATTGTGCGAGAGCCTTTGGGATTTTATAGAAGAAGAACAGCACTTCATTTGCCATAATACTCTTTCCACCGGTTACTCTTTTGCAGCGTTTCCTCGGCCAACGCGTAGTCCGAATACGGATTCGCATCTGGCTAATCCTATCGGGCGCAACAAGATTGGTTATACAAAACTCAAATGCGGCGATCTGATCTGGTCAGGATCTAAGTTATACGTTGTTTATGGTACATGCACCGAGCCTAGTATTGCCGGAGCAGTGACTGCGATTGTGGACAGCGAAGAGTTGGATGCTCTGGTAGCAGCCGGCTTGAATGTTTGGGACCATACTTATTATTATCACAAGCTGGCAGTGCTCAAGGTCAGACGGGAGGTATAACAAATGGCAAGAAATTGGGTTGACGTAAAAAATGAAATTGAAATGGAGCTGGATGCTATTTGGTATCATGAGCCCATCGAGGTTACGCTGAGCAAAAAAGGTATTTTCCCCGGCGGTGCAGGCAAATTACATAACAACTACTTCGGTAATCTGTTCTTTCAAATTTCTGAATTGCAAGGACTTGGACCGTACATCATTGAACCGCTGTTTTATCAATCACTGGCGGACGACACTTTTACGGTGGAACATCTGAAAAAGATGTTCATATTTACTTATTACCGCAAATGTAAGTTGTTGGGCGATGAGGATGGAGAAGGATGTCCTGCTGCATGGTTCAATCTTCCAAAAGCCTGGAAATTCTATAACCATGTTGTGGAGAGTTTCGACAGCATTGATAATAAGACAGACTTTAAAGATCTTATGTGGAGTTGGTTTGCTTATTTAACAAGGATGTACCGTTGGTTCCACACAGTATTTCCATGGGAAGTCTGTGGTCAATTGATGCCGTGTATTTCTTCTGTTGCCGATGCTGAAAAAATAGTGGAACTGGCAAAGCAAGCTGATGTCGTCCTTCATGCCGACATATAGCATTTAGCTAAACCTGATAATTAATTAAGAAATATTTTTATCTGTAACTGATCTTATGTTTTGTAAAAACATTCGGTTAGTGGCTTGAAAACAACTTAATAGTACGAATAGGAAAATCTAATGAAAAAACTGTCATATCTTTTTTCTGTAATAACCTTGATGGTTACTATCGTCATAATCGGCGTATTGTTTACTTCAACTGAAGCCTTGGCAGCTCAACCTGAAGGTCAGAATAAAACTCCTAAAGACAAAATTGTCTTTTCTACGAGACTTGACTTTACAACAATGGATGTAACAAATACACCCTCTACAATCACCAAGAGCGTCTATCATTCAGTATATAACACACTGGTGGAAAAGGATGTCGCTACGAATGAGATAATTCCGGCGTTAGCGGAATCATGGACTATGGACTCACCAACTGAGTATTCCTTTATCCTTCGTCAAGGCGTCAAATTCCATGATGGCTCGGATTTTACTTCAGCGGATGTAAAATTTACTTATGAAAGAGCTTTAGAGCATAATAGCAGTAAATCTAAGCTTGCTTCACTGGCCAGTATTGAGCTTGATGGAGATTATGCCCTTAAGATTGTTCTGAAGCAGCCAAATATGGACTTCTTGGATATTATTACTGATCCGACTCTATCAATTCTGTCCAAAAACGCTTTTGAGGCGTTGGGCGATGAAAAAGGTATCCAGCAGGGAACTGGGCCTTATAAATATAAAGAATGGGATCAGGGATCCTATCTGGATTTAGAAGCTAATGATGAATATTGGGGAGGTAAACCAGCGACTAATGAGCTTCGTCTCCAGTACATTTCTGAGAGTTCTTCCCGGTTAATTGCTGTTAAAACCGGTGAAATGGATTTTATACAGGATCCTCCATTGTCAGAACTAGCGAATATCAAGGCAGACAGCTCTCTGAAATTGCTCACTTATCCCAGCGCATCCGTAGAACTCCTTTTCTTTAACACGAAGCAACCACCCATGGATAATCCGGATGTTCGTAGAGCAATTGAATATGCTTTAAATCGTCAGGATATCGTTGATGGCGTATTTCTGGGAAACGCTATCCCCAACAACAATATTATGCATTCAAGCAATGCATATTATTCTGAGATTGAATCGGTTGATCAAGATATTGAGAAGGCAAAGGAATTACTTGCCAAAGCAGGTTATGCTGATGGATTTGAATTGACTCTTATTAGCAATTCCTCTCCCGATTCCCAAGCGATTTGTACGATTGTCCAAGCTCAACTTGACGAAATTGGCATTACTGTAAAATATGAACCACTGGAGAACGCGACACATACAACGGTTGCGAAAAGCGGCGAAGGCTACCATATGGATAGCTGCCAATGGAGTGGGTATGCCTTTGGTCCTGATTTAGGAATCCGTGAACTCATCTATTCCAGCGGGAGCAACAACTATGCCCATTATTCCGATGCCAAGATGGATCAGATGATTGACGATGCAATCAAAATTGAAGATAAGTCTGAACGTATAGCAGCGTACAAGGCGATTGAGGAATATTCAGAAGATGTTATGGTTGTTTACCCAATTTGTGTGAAGAACTATACTTTTGTAAGCGGAATCAATGTTGAAGATATTCCTCAACCCAACGGTCCGATTATGAACTATAGAAATCTCGTATCCTACTCAGAATAATCTTCTTCTGAGGGAAAACGAATATGTTTAAGCCGAGAAAGTAACTGTAATCTAATTGAGAATAACCTCCTGTTCAGCTTGCAGCAATAACCTAAAATCTCTGTTGGAAGCTGAACAGGAAATTTTATAAAACTCAGAAGATTTGTTTTTTAATGATATTTACTTAGTCTAATAGCAGGAATTAATAACTGGGAGGAAAATTGTATCGCTATATAATAAAAAGAGTTCTATTGTTGATACCCATCTTGATTGCTGTATCTTTTATCGTTTTTTTTATAGTCGATCTGGCTCCCGGTGATTCCATTGACGCTGTCTTTGGTAACGAATTGAGCACAGAAGATAAAGAAACCATGAGAGAGGAAATGGGATACAACGATTCTCTACTTGTTCGTTACGCCCGCTACATTGGGAATGTATTTAAAGGTGATATGGGCATGTCTGTGTTGTTTAAAAAACCGGCATTGGAATTGTACTTAAATCGTGTCCCTGCAACATTGAAGCTGGCTTTTTGGGGAATCTTTATTGCCTTGATTATTGCTATTCCTTTGGGTGTTATTTCGGCAATACATCAGAATACATTTATCGATACTTTAAGCACAATACTGGGCTTATTGGGGATGTCCATGCCGAGTTTCTGGTTTGGCTTACTGATGATAATATTATTTTCACTTAAATTGGGTTGGTTGCCTTCTTTTGGAAATGAAGGAAGAGGTTCTATAATCATGCCTGCATTAACTGTGGGTGTTGGGCAGGCAGCCTTATTAATGAGAACTACCAGATCTTCTATGCTGGAAGTAATACGTCAGGATTACATAAGAACAGCGCGGGCTAAAGGTGTGAAAGAAGGAGTAGTCATTTATAAACATGCACTACGAAATGCTCTGATACCGATTATCACTGCTGCTGGAACACAGTTAGGAATAGCTTTGGGGGGAACAGTCGTTGTGGAAAGTGTTTTTGCTTGGCCAGGTGTCGGAAAATTGACAATCGATGCGTTTAATGCGCGAGATACCACTTTAGTAGTTGGTTGCTTAATATTGACAACAGCACTTTCAAGCGTGTTGATGATGTTTATTGACATCATCTATGCCTTTGTGGACCCTAGAATCAAAGCCAGATATTCGAGATGAGGAGTGATAAAGGTGAAAGGATTAAGAAAGGAAAGAGGGAGTTCCGGATTTTGGGGAGAAGTCCTAAAAGAGTTTAAAAAGAATAAAGGAGCAGTTACTGGATTCATAGTCTTTTCCTTGATTGTGCTTGTGGCTGTTTTAGCTGTATTCTTGTTAGATTATAAAACCCAAATCACAAAGATTAATATACCGGAAGCATTACAGCCATCGTCATGGAAACATCCATTTGGAACTGACCAATTTGGACGTGATATTTTAAACAGAATATTGTATGGCGCTCATTATTCCCTATTGATTGGTTTGTGTGCAGTTACTATTTCTACAGCTATAGGTTCGATGCTGGGTATTATTGCGGGGTATTTCGGTGGATTAGTTGAAACTATTATCATGCGTACGATGGATGTTATTAGTCCTATTCCGAGCGTGTTATTGGCAATTTGTATTGCTTCTGCATTTGGACAGAGTTTGATTTCACTTATGCTGGCTGTTGGTATAGTAACGGTTCCGGCTTTTGCCCGGGTAGCCAGGGCGAGCGTGATGAGCGTTCGAGAGGAAGAATATATAGAGGCAGCCAAAGCCATAGGCGCTTCGGATATCAACATTATTGTAAAACATGTTATCCCTAATTCTTTACCGCCTATCCTTGTCCAAGCGACGATGCGTGTAGCATCGGCAATTATTGTGGGATCTTCACTAAGTTTTTTAGGACTTGGCGTTCCTGCACCAAAGCCGGAATGGGGTGGTATGTTAGCTCAAGGTAGAAGCTTTCTCAATACCAGTACCAATATGACGTTATATCCAGGTCTTGCCATAATGATAACTGTGCTTGCTATAAACCTAATTGGTGACGGTGTAAGAGATGCAATGGATCCCAAATTGAAGCGATAAGGTTGGATATATGGTGAAAGAAAAATTGGTGTTGGAAATCAACGATCTTGTTGTAAATTATGAAACCGACAATGGAACTGTGCATGCAGTTAACGGGATCAACCTGAAATTAAAACAGAAACAATCAGTTGGAATTGTAGGAGAAACCGGTGCTGGAAAAACGACTACTGCGTTAGCGATTCTCAATCTGATACCACAACCCACAGGTATTATTAAAAATGGGACAATTATTGTGGATGGCAAGAATATGCTTACCATATCAGAAAGCGATCTGAGAATGATGCGGGGCAAGGGTGTTTCCATGATTTTTCAAGATCCCATGACTGCTTTAAATCCTGTGTTTACTATCGGTGAGCAAATTGCAGAAAGCGTCCGTATTCACGAGGGAGTAAGCAATAAAGATGCGATGCAAAGAGCTATTGAAATGTTGGAAATAGTCGGTATTGATAAAGACAGAGCTTATGATTATCCTCATCAGCTTTCTGGTGGTATGAAGCAGCGCGTTGTGATCGCTATCGCGTTAGCATGCCAGGCAAAGCTTCTTATTGCTGATGAACCAACAACTGCCCTCGATGTTACGATACAAGCTCAAGTATTAGAACTGATTCGTTCTTATCGTGAAAAATACGATACAGCGATGATATTAATCACACATGATCTGGGAATTGTGGCCGAAACTTGTGATGAAGTAGCGGTTATGTATGCAGGTGTTATTGTGGAATATGGTACCCTGGAAGATATCTTTAATCGAACTAAACATCCCTACACAGAAGGTTTGTTCAATTCGTTGCCCAATATTATTGAGCGACGATCCAAATTGACTCCGATCCCTGGAATGGTTCTGGACCCAACGATATTACCGGATGGTTGCGTCTTTGCAGACAGATGTTCTTATGTTATCGATACTTGCAGAACAACATTTCAAAAAGATATAGCAGTATCCGATACGCACATAGTTCGTTGTTCGAGATATCAAGAACCAGGCTTTAATATTAAAAGGATGATAGCGTAATGAGTGAACCGATTCTTCAAGTTAAGAAATTAAATAAGTATTTTAAAACCAAAAGAGGTTTGCTTCATGCTGTTGATGGAGTATCCTTTGATCTTGAATTTGGGAAAACCTTAGGCGTTGTAGGCGAATCCGGTTGTGGAAAATCAACACTCGGACGAACGATCATTCGTCTTCTTGAACCTACTGGCGGAGAAATATATTTTGAAGGAAAGGATATTACAAAGCTTAAAGGCAAAGCTTTGATCAATTTCAGAAAGAACATTCAAATGGTGTTTCAGGACCCATTTTCTTCTCTGGATCCACGAATGAGCGTTGGTCAGATTATTGCTGAACCGATTAATTTACACAAGCTTGCTAAGGATAAGGAAGATGTAGAGCGGCGAACGCTTGAGTTAATGGATACGGTGGGACTAGCTCAACGGTGGTATGGCAGCTACCCTCACCAATTGGATGGCGGAAGGAGACAGCGTATAGGTATTGCGCGCGCATTGGCTTTAAAGCCTAAGATGATTATCTGCGACGAACCAGTATCAGCGTTGGATGTTTCCATTCAAGCTCAAATACTTAATCTTCTTAAAGAACTTCAGGAGACGCGAAACATTTCTTACTTATTTATAACCCATGATCTCTCTGTGGTTTACAATTTTTCTGACGATATAGCTGTCATGTATTTAGGTAAATTAGTTGAAAAAGCACCTGCTGAGGAACTTTTTCGGAATCCGATTCATCCATACACAAAAGCTTTGCTGTCCGCCATACCCGTTCCGGACATCAATAAAAAAAGGCAGAGGATCATTCTAGAAGGTGAGGTCTTTTCTCCGATCAATTTGCCTGATGAATGCAGATTTAGGGCGAGATGCAATTTAAGATTTGACATGTGCGCTAAACACGAGCCAGAACTTAAAGAAGTTGAACCTAATCATTTTGTTGCTTGCTGGGCTAATAATTGATTTAGAGATTGGGATGATTCTATAAGTATGACAACAAACTTTGATTAAAAAAAGACATCGTTCCAAAATACATTCGATTGTTCACTATTGAATACTTTCCAACGATTACTGACAAAAATTGTTCATACAATCGTGCAGATTTCGGTTTGGTTTAATTTTTTACTGTCAATTGTCAGACAAAAGAAGTGACAAAAATCTGAGCCGAAAGGTTGTTAGACAATAGCCAAATTGTTTGCATTTTCATGATTCAAATGATAAACTTTTTCTATACCTAAACCTGAATAGTTTCGTTCACATAGGATTAAAAGGCATTAAGATCTTGTTTGAACAGATACACGGTTTATTTCTAATTAGATTAATTTGAATCAAATAAAGGAGATGTTGCATATGAGTGACCGCATGACTTGCTTGCCATTTTCACAACTGTTGAGATGGGTATTTGAAGAACAGAAAAAGCACGGGACTGTATTTGGCGTCAACACGCCTTATAAAGCTGATGCAGGGCAGAAGCCTGCCATTTTCGATCGCAAACTTGAGACCGTGATTGGCCCGGCAGCTGGTCCACAAACACAGCTGGCTCAAAACCTGATTGCCGCTTACTATGCAGGCGGGAGGTTTTTCGAGATCAAAACTGTCCAAAAGCTCGATGGAGAAGATTTGAAAGTGACCAAACCATGTATTCTCGCCGATGACGAAGGGTACAACATCGAATGGTCAACTGAATTGACTGTGCCGGATGCGCAGGACGAATATATCAAAGCGTGGGTAATGCTGCACCTGATGGCGAAGGAATTCGACCTCGGTTCTCAGGATGGCTTCCAGTTCAATATGAGCGTCGGTTATGATCTGGCTGGCATCAAGACTGAAAAACTGGATAAATTCATCAATACTATGATTGATGCATCCAATGCTGAAAGTTTCAAAGGAGCAATTGCAGACGCCAAAGCTAATTTAGGCCTTTTCCAAAAAGTAACCGCCAAAGACATCGATGCCATTCCGTCAGCGATCTGCAACTCAGCCACAATATCAACATTGCATGGCTGCCCGCCGAATGAAATTGAAAGCATTGCGAATTATCTGATTGAAGAGAAGCATCTGCATACTTTTGTAAAGTGCAACCCGACGCTGCTTGGGTATGACTTTGCCCGTGAAACCATGGACAAGATGGGCTATGACTATCTGGCATTCGGTCGCTTCCACTTTGACGATGATCTGCAATACAAGGATGCAATTCCAATGTTCAAGCGCTTGAAGAAGCTGGCGGAATCGAAAAATCTGACCTTCGGCTTGAAACTGACCAACACCTTCCCGGTAGACATCAAACGCAACGAGCTTGCTGGTGAGGAAATGTACATGTCCGGTAAGGCGCTTTATCCGCTTACCATCGCCCTGGCAGCCCGAATCTCCAAAGATATGGACGGTCAACTGCGTATAGCCTACTCCGGTGGCGCAGATGCCTTCAACATTGAACAGATTGTTGGCGCCGGCATCTGGCCAGTGACTATGGCGACAACTCTTTTGAAACCGGGTGGCTACCAGCGTCTGCGACAACTGGCTAAGATGCTCGATAAACAGGGTGTCAAACCGTTCAAAGGTGTGGATACGGCTGTAGTCGAGAAAATGGCTAAAGAAGCCATTACGCATCCGCATTACAAGAAATCAATCAAATTCCCGGTATCACGTAAACACGCTGCAAAAGTGCCGTTGGTAGATTGTTTTGTTGCCGGTTGTGAAGAGACCTGCCCGATCAATCAGGATATTCCCAACTATATTCAGCTGGCTGGTGAAGGGAAATATCGCGAGGCGCTCGAGGTCATTCTTGACAAAAACGCGCTTCCTTTCATTACAGGAACCATCTGCGCTCATCCCTGTATGTCTTCCTGCGTCCGCAACGTTTATGAAGAAACAGTACGCATCCGTGACGTAAAGCTGGAAGCTGCAACCAAGGGGTTTGACGAAGCGATTAAAAATTTGAAGCCGGAGGCCTCGCTTGGCAAGAAAGTCGCCATCATTGGAGGTGGCCCTGCGGGTATGTCAGCTGCTTTCTATCTGGCACAGGCTGGCGCCAAGGTGACATTGTTCGAAAAACGTTCAGCGCTTGGCGGTGTGGTTCGCTGGGCAATTCCTGATTTCCGTATCGATGCCAACCAGATTGAGAAAGATGTCGCACTGCTGAAGCAGCTCAATGTTGAAATACGCACTGGTGAGAATGTGAAAGACGTGAAAGCGCTGAAAGCACAGGGCTACGACGCTGTGGTTGTCGCAATTGGTGCTTATAAGCCAGGCATGATCACTTTCACGGGGATAGAGCCACTTAACGCGATCGATTTTCTGGAAGAGTTTAACCGCACTAAGGGTGGTGTGAAGCTGGGTGAGGACGTGATTGTCATTGGTGGTGGGAACACAGCCATGGACGTTGCCCGTGCTGCGAAAGCTAACCACGGTGTGAAATCTGTTACGATCGCTTATCGCCGTACACTGCGCTACATGCCTGCGGATGAAGAAGAAATCCGCATGGCCTTGGATGATGGCATTGTAATCCGTGAACTTTTGGCACCTGAAAAATGGGAAAACAATCAGTTGACCTGTCGCGTGATGGCACAGGGTGCTCTGGATGCCAGCAATCGACCTGGTGTTGTTGAAACGGATGAGATGGTGAGTCTGCCATGTTCAACAGTGATCGTCGCTGTCGGTGAGCAATTGCCGAAGGATTATTACGAAGCGAATGGAATTGAAGTAGATCGCAAGGGCCGCCCGGTTGTCAGCGCCAAGACCTATGAAACCAATATTCCAGGCGTATATGTGAGTGGTGATGGTTTGTTCGGACCAGCAACGATCGTTGCAGCAGAGGCTTGCTCAACCAAGATTGCCAAAGCTATTCTGGGGAAACCGTTTACCAGCAATATTTCCAAAGCCAAAGACCTGGCACCATTGTATGCGAAACGCGGTATTTTGGTTCCGGAAGTTGCAGCAAAACATGAGAGTGAACGCTGCCTTTCCTGTTCAACAGTCTGCGAGATCTGCGTGCAGGTATGCCCGAACCGTGCCAACCTTTCAATAAAAGTTCCTGGCAAACAGCAGGCTCAGATTGTTCACTATGACCCGGCTTGTAATGAGTGCGGTAACTGCGAAACCTTCTGCCCGTATTCCAGCGCTCCCTATAAAGATAAATTTACCTACTTTGCCAATGAAAAAGACATGGCTGACAGCAAGAACAAAGGCTTTGTCGTGTTGAATCCGGTGAAGAATATCTTCAAGGTGCGCTTATTTGGTACTGAGATGACTGTCAGCGAGAGTGAACCCGGTCGGGTACCGCCGGTACTCATCGATCTGATGAAATCATTTGTCAAAGATTACGCCTATCTGTTAGTTAAATAGATCTGATCGTAACCCAAGGTCGTCAAGAGAGCCTGCCATCACTGGCAGGCTCTCCCAATTCCACTGCTCTTTCATAAGAATATCGATGCAGTTGTGTGTCAAACGGGTGCATTTATCTTGTCCTTGTTAATCAAAAATCCTTCGTTTGATTTCATGAAAACTGGTTGCATGAATTTGTAACATTGTAGGATTGTCAAACATATTGGACAGTCTGAGCTAAAAATTGAACAGGCGATAAGAACTTCAATGGTCGCATCGGTATATGGTTAGAGCGCTGATTGTGTCTTCTCAGTTGTCTTCTAAAATCC
>JAAZKE010000074.1 GCA_012799995.1 Chloroflexota bacterium
AGGCTTGAAGAATGGGAAAGAATGGAATGGCTGTCTGGTTGATGATCGGAAGATGGAAATTTTCTACCAGAACGGACTGTAATCGTTTGATTTGAATTTTTAATCAATAGAAAAGGGGGTAATTCCCAATATACTGCCCCTGTGATGACAGTAGTATAAATTTACAGAGGCGGTATAAAGGAGCTTGAGACTGGTTTTGATGAAACTGAAGAGAAAGATCTATGTGCTGGTCATTATGATTCTGGTTATGTCCATTGGGACGGGGTTTCGACAGCATGAGCAAAATGCTGACGAACCGGGGCATTGGACACAGGAGCGCGATGTTGATCAGGTTCTATCATGTGCCTCCTGGCAAACCAGTGGTGATCTGATAGAACTGGCAGAAGATCAGATTGAAGTGCCGTTTCGCTGTCAATGCTTTTCTGATAAAAACACAGGCTGCAAATTTCCGCAGCCTGTGTTTCATTCTCATTTATGACGATTTTGTTTCCTGATCACCATGCATATGGCAGTTGGCGCAATCACCATCGCAGAAGAAGGTCGCTTTGCCCTTTTTCCTCTTCAAAACGATATTGACAACAATTGCCACAAAAATGACGATAACGATGACCAGGACGATCAGCGTTGGCAAATTCATGAAATCACTCCTCATTCCCAGACCGGACTGACTGGCAAATCGTGTTCGCTGATGATTCAAGATTTGGGTTGTGGTTGGTATATTTGTTCTTCCGGAACAACAGATACAGTAATCCAATCAAAACAACCAGCGCAATTGCGGTCCAGACCGTAAAGTGCCCCTCACTAAGAAACAAGCCCAGCTGATAGACAATCAGCGAGATTGCGTAGGCAAATCCGGTCATGTAACCGATCGCTGCAAAGGTCCATTTCGAGCTGTTCATTTCCTGGCTGATCGCTCCGATGGTTGCAACGCAGGGTGCACACAGCAAGTTGAAAATCATGAAGGAATAAGCTGCCAGACCGCTGCCGCCGAAGAAAACCAGACCAATCAGATCCAGACTGCTCACTTCACTGCCAATCACCCTTGAAAGATCCGTCACCACCTGCGGATTTGCCCGAGCGTACATGCTGGAAAGCGAGCCTAACACGCCCACAACTTCCTCTTTTGCCATCAGCCCCAGTAACGTAGCAACTGCCGCTTCCCATCTTCCAAAACCCAGCGGGATAAACAGGAAAGCGATTGCCTCTCCTATGATATGAAGGATTGATTTTTCATCACCTGTGATGTAATGCAGCCCACCTTCAAAACTGAAACTATGCAGCACCCAGATCATGATACTGACAGCCACGATCAGCGTCCCGGCGCGTTTGACATAACTCCAGCCGCGATCCCAGGTGGCGCGCAGAATATTTCGAACCACCGGAACATGATAGGAGGGCAACTCCATCACAAACGGGGCAGGGTTGCCGGAAAAAGGTTTCGTTTTCTTGAGAATGATACCGGAAACCACGACTGCGGTTACACCAATAAAATAAGCGGACACCGCTACCCAGGGATTACCGCCAAACAGCGCTCCTGCGATCAGCCCCACAAAAGGCATTTTCGCGCCACAGGGAATGAAAGCGGTGGTCATAATCGTCATCCTGCGATCACGCTCCTGCTCAATGGTACGCGATGCCATGATACCGGGCACCGCACATCCGGAGGAGATCAGCATCGGGATGAAGCTCTTACCGCTCAATCCGAAGTTGCGGAACAAGCGGTCCATGATGAACGCCACCCGCGCCATATATCCAACATCCTCAAGCAGCGACAGCAGCGTGAACAGGATTAACATCTGTGGCAGGAAACCCAGTACTGAACCGGCTCCCCCAATTATGCCATCGGTGATCAGGTCGATCAGCCAGCTGGCGACGTCCCAGCGCTCAAGCGTCTGTGTAACGCCTGGGACAATCCATTGCCCGAACAGCACCTGATTCGTCCATTCCGTGACCCAACTGCCGACAGAACCAATAGAGATAAAATACACCAGGAACATCACCACCGCGAAGATCGGCAACGCCAGCCAACGATTGGTAACGATATGATCGATTTTGTCCGAGGTGGACATAGATCCGATCTTTTTCTTCTTGTAACAGCCCGGCAAAATCGAACAAATGAAGTTATAGCGTTCATTGGTGATGATGCTCTCAGCATCGTCATCCAAATCCATTTCAGCCGTTTGAATGTCCTGTTCAATGTGATTTAGAAGCGGCGGTTCAATATTAAGGTATTCCAGCACCTTTTGATCACGCTCAAATATTTTGATCGCATACCAGCGCTGCTGCTCAGCGGGTAAGTCATGAACTGCCGCCTCTTCAATGTGCGCAAGTGCATGCTCCACCGGACCGGAAAAATAATGTCTGGGCACGGTTTTGGTGTTTTTCGCCGCGTCCAAAGCCTCTTCAGCAGCTTCCAAAATACCATCGTTCTGCAGTGCTGAGATTTCGATGATTTTGCAGCCAAGCGCTTTGGAGAGCTCAGCTGCATTAATTTTATTGCCATCCCTGCGAACGACATCCATCATATTCAGCGCGATCACCACCGGAATGCCAATTTCAGTCAGCTGGGTGGTCAGGTATAAGTTGCGTTCCAGGTTGGTAGCATCGACAATATTCAGGATTGCGTCCGGGCGCTCATTGATCAGGTAATCTCTGGCAATGACTTCTTCCAAACTATAAGGGGAAAGTGAATAGATGCCGGGAAGATCTATGATGATTACGTTATCATGGTTTTTTAATTTGCCTTCTTTTTTCTCAACCGTTACCCCCGGCCAGTTACCCACATACTGATTTGCACCAGTCAATGCATTAAACAGCGTTGTTTTCCCACTGTTTGGGTTCCCTGCCAGGGCAATTTTTATCTCCGTCTTCATCTATACTTGCCTTCTAATTAGAGATGACTTACTCATATTCGAAAAAATCGGGTATCCCCAATTATTCAACCTCAATCATCGCAGCATCTTCTTTACGGATCGAAAGCTCATACCCGCGCACCATCACCTCAATCGGATCGCCCAAAGGTGCAACTTTGCGAATATAAACCTCAACGCCCTTGGTGATGCCCATGTCCATGATTCGACGTTTCACCGCGCCGAATCCATGGAGCTTTTTCACCCTGGCGGTCTCCCCAATTTTCACTTCATCAAGCGTTTTCATGGCCAATTCTCTCCGGTACCGTTTTCGTTTTGAAAAGGGCACAAACAGACAAAGCAGATCAAAAGTTAGTATAATCTAACCGGCTGGTTTTTACATCTAACAGATTAAGTTTCATACATCCAGTACATTGAGTTTTCCCGATTTGATTCTTTTGAAAAGAGACAGGACTATACGATTTCCAAAGACCAGAAAAGAACGAAACCCACTTTGCTTGAGAACTATTGGATCAATAAGAAATAAGAACAAAATTGATTAATCCTGACACTCCTAGAAGTAACAGGAAAACAGAGAGCGGTTATGGGCTACCTTCTATTCTTTTGAGGATTTCAGACAACAAATAAGAAGTTCAATCAGTACACAAACCTAATATCGATGCGACCATTGAAGTTCTTATCGCCTGTTCAATTTTTAGCTCAGACTGTCCAATATGTTTGACAATCCTACAACTAATATGTTTCCGAACTCATGGATTCGCTTGAAAAGTTACAGGGAGTGTGCTAACCTTTATTTACCTGATCGGGGAAAAATGAGAATACAAAAGAGTTCGGAAGATTATCTGGAAGCCATGCTGATGATGCAGGAAGAGCACGGTTACATCCGCTCCATTGACATTGCAGAGCGGCTTGGCGTTTCAAAGCCAAGCGTCAGTTATGCCACCAAGCGGTTACGCGAAAATGGTTATCTGACGATGGACGATGACAAATACATCACGCTGACTGAGAGCGGAATGGAAATTGCCCGCCAGATTTACACCCGCCATAAGCTGCTGACGGATTTCTTTGTCTCTTTAGGCGTAGATGAAAAAACTGCGCGCGAGGATGCTTGTCGGGTGGAACACGATATCAGCAAAAAGACGTTTGAAGCTATTCGGAAATACACAAAAAAGCTCGCCCGGGAAAACAAAGCAATCTCTTAATCTGGGTGCAATATCCAATATTAGAAAGTAACGCCGCCCTCCAAAAATGATATTCCAGCAGGGTGTAAATATGGCATCAATCTGATCTTTGAACGATCATATGCATTGGAGCTGGCTTCGTTCATCTCAGCGCTGATGTAGCAACGCTGGACTCCCCGAAGCAAATATTTTCCATTAAAAAATCCTCATCTCCATTTTATGATATATATAAAGAGTTCACAGCCAACAACGCAATTTACATGGTGAGAAATCAAATCAAATATGGAGGAAGGAATGTCGCTGACAAAAGAATGGGATTGGGAAAAAGGGTTCGAGGATCGCTGGCTGGAGCCAATAGACGAGGCTTACTCTTATGCGAATCGCTGGAAGCGGCTTGGGTTTAAGGACGTTCTTGACCTTGGGTGCGGTTTGGGAAGACATGCGATCTATTTTGCCCGCCAGGGATTCAACGTCCATGCTTTTGATCTCTCGCAAGAGGCGGTTGATTATCTGACAAAATGGGCTGCTGAGGAAAACCTGCCAATGCAGGTGGAAAAAGCCAACATGCTGAAAATGCCCTACCCTGACAACTCACTGGATGCGATCTTCTCGATCCATGTGATTACTCACACCGATACCGAAGGGATTCGCACCATCCTGTCCGAAATTCTGCGCGTTTTGCGACCCGGCGGCGAAATCTTTTTCAGCCTGGCCGCAAAAGAGTGTTATCGCTGGAGTTTCAAACACTGGCCAATGATCGATGAAAACACACTCCAATGTACCGATGAAGGACCGGAAAAGGGTGTTCCGCATTTTCATGCGGATAAAGCTTTTCTGCGGAATTCACTCAGCGGCTTCAAAGTACGCCAAATCCAGCTGGTCAATTCCTGGATCAGCGACGATATCGAAGTGAACCGCTGGCACTACTATTTGAATTTAGCGAAAAAGGGATGAGAAATATTCCAGGCTGGGATTAGAAAAAAGCTTTACCAGCGATTGAAAAAGGTTGACAATCGCCTGATTCAGCATTTCAATCCAGGATAAATCGATGCGATTGAGCATCGGAATGTAGACCCACAGGCGAGCAAAATAGATGATTTCCGCCGCAACCAATACTGCGATGGCGACGCGAACAATCGTTTCGACTGTATCGGAAATGATTTTGAAAATCAAGACCGCCAGCACGATCAGAAGTATCCATCCAAGTATGTCGATTGTTATTTCCAATTTGCGCTCACTCACCAACTGCTTTGCTGCAATTAATCATACCGCGATTGCTGTTTAAAAAACATCAACTTGTATAGCTGATAAATGATATACAGATGCACCTGAAGTGCACCTTGCGAATTTTCCTGTAAATTAAACCTGACCTGTTCCTTGCCGATTCAATCTCTTTACTGTAACGACCAGTTACCTTAAAATAAAAGGAGATAAAATCATGAAGAAACCTAGGGAATTACGAGTAAATAAAGGAGTGGTCCAACAAATGGTCGCAGATCATTTAGGGATTATAAAAAAGGGATACTCCTGTTATGAAAATGACCGTCGTAATCATGAATCGGAAACCCTGACGAAACCTGCCGAATACTTCGACGTAAAAACGGGTTACCTTCCAGGGGAGGACGTAGCGGTGAGGGTCGGAAACAATGACGCGACTTTGAAACGCTTCAAGAAAATGGGTAATGGTATTGCGATGATGCTGTTCAATCCGGTATATCAGCCATATATCTTTTCTGAAGAAGAGATTGTAAAATTACCTGTAGAGATAATCGGTGTCGTCGTAGAATCACGCCGGACAATGGATCCGGCCAACAAGCATTAAGAAGGTGCACGGGCAGAAGTAGTGGAATAGAAATCAATCCACATAAAACATTATTGAGTAGATAGAGGAGAAAAGGATGGAAAAAGACATAAAAAAGATTTTGGAAAACCTTATTGCTGAAGAAGAGCAAAATTTGAATGATATGCAAATCACACTGTCGGGTTTAACAGACGAATGGATTAGATATCGTTGGAAAGATCTGGCTTATAAGCGAAAAAGCGGTAAATCGAGAACCCCTTATGAAGCCGTAATCCATAAAAAAGGTGCGGAAATCAACGAACTTGAAGATAATATCGACAATAAAAAGGCAGAAATTGATGATCTCAAGGCAATCTTACACTTGCCAGCAAAAACAATAAAGGAACATATTGCCTTAATAAAAAGTGAACTTTCTGGTATTGACGAATATTTATAATACTTCTAAATACCGGAAGCCACGACGAAGGAAGAGCAGCTGCTGCACATATTCCTGAACATGTGCAGCAGCAGTCGTTGGATTATTCTGACTTTATTTTGAGCAGGTAATATGAAACGAGATTACGAGTTAATTAAAAAAATAATGTTCCAACTCGAAGAGAAGAGCAATATCGAAGAAGATGAATTATCTTTTGAAGATTTTGACTTGCCAGGTGTTACTGAAGAAGCCTTTTATACGCAAACCGCATTAATGTTCCGTGATGGATTAATCAATGCGAAGAAAGAAGTATATATTTCTTATCGCTATCCAAAATACAAGCCTGTTTATATTGAACAACCAGGTTATGAATTTCTGAATGCAGCTAAAAATGATACACCTTGGGAAAAAGCAATGAAATACATTCTTGAGAAAGGAAAGGAAGTTTCATTAATAGACTTGATCAAGCTCTTGAGAGGTTTTATTACAGGTATTTAATGATCTCTTTGAATTCATCAGTCTTGAATATCTTTTTCAGCCATAAGTACGTTACAAACACACCAAAAAAAGAAACTGAGGATACAACAAATGAGCAATGAAACAATGTAATTCAGTAAGTTAACACTCATAATGCCCTCCATGACAATTATAAAACAGAAGTTCTAATTTTAGAAATAGGAGTGTCCGCATGACTAACAAAAAAGCAAAAATAATTCAGATTATCGCGTTCGTTTACCTTGGATTAGGATTTTTGGGCGGTATTATCCTTGGTGCAATAGCTGGAAGTTTCGGTAATATGTTCAGCGATGGCTCTTCTTCTGGGGGATTCAGTCTGCCGATGATGCTTGTTGTGTGGGTAACGGCTTTCGTACAATCTGCAATGCTGTGGGGATTTGCCGAAATAATCGAACAAACCTACAGAACCGCTCAAAACACAGCTCAGAACGTGCAGCAGCAGCCACAGATGAATTACTACCAACAGCCATTTTATCAAGGCTATCAACCGCAATCACAATATCCACAGAACTATCCACAACATTACGGACAGTAGGCAGATATTTGCACTAACTCAGTTAAACCGCAAATAAGGAGGTAGCCTAATGGAAAGCCAACCATCCCAATATCAACACCAATATTCTATATGTCCGCGCTGTCATGGGCAAAATCACCCACAAGCACAATGGTGTCAATTTTGCGGATTACAATTCAATTTTTCGCCTCAGTCTCAAACTTCAAAAAGGGAAATCCAATCAGATTATTTACCACATATCGAGAATGCTAAAGAAAAAACTAAAAAGAAATCAGGATGTATAACAATCCTTTTATGTGTCAAGGCTAAATAGAAATGTCCTATTGCTGGCAAGTTAGAAATGTCCTAATTGGTAATCATAGTTGTCAAAACAGGTTTACTATTTAGCTTCTTTCCATAGGTTTTTCATGGGTGGTTATAGGCTGGTGGTTCTGGTCTCGTCTTGGGAGCGGTACATGCTGTTATCTGAC
>JAAZKE010000075.1 GCA_012799995.1 Chloroflexota bacterium
AAGCCTTAAACCAAACTTTAAAATTTGACTTTCTTTAAGGTTTGCTTTCCTTAAAATATTCAAAGAGCTGTTTCCATCTTTTTCGTGTTTTCATTTCGTCTTTCCAATAGGCGCAATTAATGCCCGTTTAAGGTGAGAAAACAATCCAATGTGAAGCCATGAAACTAATTCGTATAACTATAGAACACAAGTTCGAATAAATAAGAAAATTCCCCAGTTATTGTTTGTAAAATTTCTGTAAAGTCGGGAAATTCAAATTAGCAAATTAAATTACAAAACTACCCTTGACACATCTTTTCCCAATTGAAAAGCGTAATTGACACCACGATCCCAAGGGTAAATCTGACTCATTGTCGCAAGGAACATGCCATCTAACGGAGTTTCGAAAGGCAATATTTTTCTGGAATGATTGAGCAGGGGTATCGGTTGGGCATAGGGCGCGGAAAACTTCCAGGCTTCGTTGACCCAGCTCTCGTCAAATTCCGGGTTGATTTGCTTAAGCCCCGGCAGCATTTTTGCCAGCAATTCGTCTTTTGACAGGCGGAAGTTCTCATGATTGGGTTCCAGATAATCGCCTGCATAAATGATCGTTTCACCGTCAAAGCGCTCTTTGGAGACGAAGTTGGTGTGTTCAACCAATGCCAGACAGGGGAAACCATCCTGCTTGGGCAGGTTGTACCAGTAATATCCTTTTGGAGAGAGAGGGTGCTTGATTGATATAACCATGACAACCGCTCCCATGCTGGTTTGGTCGCGCAGTTTCTCCTGATAAGATTGCGGCAGCTCAGGAACCATCTGGCGCAGACCGTCCGGGGAAGTGGTCACCAGCACGCGGTCAAATTCGAAAAGTTCACTACCCGCAGATTTGACAGTAAAACGTCTATCCGATACTTTGCGAATCGATTCGATTTCCGCATTGAAGTGCAGCTCCACACTTTTAGACCGCAGGATATCCGTGAAGGCATCGAAAAAAGCCTGGAATCCACCCTTGAAGGTGCCCAGTTCAGTCGTTCGGCTGTGAATGCGTGCCCACATCCAGGCCATATTCACTTTCGATGCGTAGTGTTCGCCGAATTTGCCGATCATCATCGGCTCCCACATGGAGCGATAAACCTTTTCACCAGCGTATTTTGTCATCCAGTCTTCAACCGTGAATTTTTCCATCGCGCGCCAGTTGTTGGTCATGCGCAGGTAAAGTCCTACCAGTCCAAAGCGGATTTTATTAATGCCGAAACCCAGTCCGGGAAAGAGTAAAGCTGAGGGGATGGTGTCGAAAGGGTAAAATTTGCCGCGATGATACATAACCGATACCGGCTTGTGGAATTTAACCTGATCAGCCAGTCCCAGTTCTTCTATCAACGCCAGCATACTCTGGTCACTCTTGAACCAGTGATGATAGAAACATTCAACTGAATCCTGCCAGTTGCGCGCTTTAAATCCTCGTGCCAGTCCTCCGGCTACGGCTTCTTTTTCAAAGATGGTGATCTCGTGGTTCTGTTTGCTCAATTCCCATGCGGCGCTAAGCCCTGTTGGTCCGGCACCGATAATCGCAATATTCATTTTTCCCCCGTTCATCTGCTCAAGATTTTTCGTATCTCTACTTTAATTAATTCGTAATTAATGCGTTGTAAAGATCCAGTGACTTTATTCTAATGGGTTTATCTGTTCACGTCACTTTTTATGGTTGTCGTGTAAGATCATTATCAGGGGCTTTATTGTCTTAATGACCCGATAGAAAAATGTGGTTCAATTAATATTCCAATGGCTGAGAAACCGGGCAACTCTATTCTGATCCTGACCAAAGGATCCAATCCGCTGGAAACGCTGGCATGGAGCCGAACATTTCTTGATAGCGCACCTGACAAATTTTTCTCCATGAGAATTCCTGAATCTGAGGAATCCCTGGATGAGACAGAGGGGTTTTATCCGGATCAGATGGATCAAATTCCGGGAGTAGTGCTGAAAGTCCTGCAAAAAGAATCGCAAGCTGATTCGGTAGCAGCTCCTGTTCACCTGCTGTTGAATCCACCGCTGGATCAGGATGCTGCCTGTCTGCGTGCAGCAATTTTTGCGGACAGCTGTGCTGATGACCGCTTGTATCTTTTTGGGATGTTTCCAAGGAACCAGCAAAATGTGCTGGTACGAACTTTTTTCAGCCTGTTTCGTTTTCCGGTTCCGTTCTACACGTTCTTTTCAACGGCGCTGATCCCGCTTCTGGAGTTCCACGATGCCGAGGGGAAATATTTCCCGGTAAATATTCTCTGGCGACTTAAACGCAAGGGAGTTTCGATTCGATTCCATGCTGTTAATCCACACAGTTGTGATGTTCAGCATTCTGCTGAAGTCACCTGGCTGCACCTGGTGATGTTTGGGATTGGTACTTTCCTGCGTTATTCGCTCAGTTCGCTGGCATCCCTGCTGGTTGACAACCTGGTTTTTTCGTTCACGTACCTGCTCAGCGGCAAAATTGGGTTATCCCTGATTTTTGGGCGTGCAATTTCGATGATTGTCAACTATCTGTTATTGCGAAATTCGGTTTTCCAGTCCTTTGCTGAGGCTGTTAATGAAGAAAATCGGCGAAAAGCTGCCAGTCTTTTTGACAGGGGAACGTTTTTTCGCTACCTGTTGCTGGTAATTTTTTCCGGCTCGATTGTTTGGCTGGTGAGCAGTTTTGTGACCAGCCGCTTTGGGTTGAATGCGTTGTTGGTCAAACTTGGAATTGAATTTATTATGTTCTTTGTCAACTATTATCTTTCAAAGAACCTTGTGTTCCGTTCACAAAGATGAGCTGAACCATCACGATATAATTAATCCCATGAAACGAAAAAAATACGCGGATGAGTTGAGCGAAGAAGAACTTCGCATCCGATTGATGCAAAAAAAGTCTGCTGGACGGGAAGCGCGCATCGCTTCCTATCGTGCCAGTGGCAGGGTGGTAGATGAACGCAACGCGCCGATTAATACCGAACTGCGCTGGAATCCGGAGACCAAAACCAATGAGGTGACAGTGATTGCAGCACCGCGCAGGAAACTGGATTTCGTGTTGCTGCTTATTGAAATTGCAGCGCTAATTGGCGTGATATATCTGATTGTGACCGGAGCGAACCTGCTGCGGGATTTGAATCAGAAGTCGTCTCGTGCCATGATCCTGCCAACCCTCACGCCGACCGCATTGATTCATGCGATTGTGTTGCCGGGTGGTCACACTCCGCCAGATGCGGATGGCGTAGGTACATTTAACGAAAGCGAAATTCCCGCGCACCTGCGCGGTTTGTTCTCATCAACGGTAGTTCAGGCACCCAAAGTTCCCGATCATCTGGAACAGATTGTCCGTATTCGTATTCCGGCAATTGAGGTTGATGCGCCAGTGGTATTTGGCGATGACTGGGAGTCGCTGAAGCTCGGCGTGGGGATGAATACTGCCAGCTCGGCTGCCGGTCAAAAAGGGAATGTGATTTTATCGGGGCATAATGACATCTTTGGAGAAGTCTTTCGTGACTTGGACAAACTGAATCCTGGGGATGAAATTATCGTCCTGACAGAAAAAAACGCGTATACTTATAGTGTTCAGGACAGTACGGTGGTGATGCCCAATCAGGTTGAAGTGATGGCGCAGACCACTGATGCAACTGTTACGCTGATCTCCTGTTATCCGTATCTGGTAGATGATAAACGGATCGTGATAACCGGAAAACTTCTGTAATAAGTTTTGAAAAATTTTGGAGGGCAGGAATGGCAAGAAAAACCAGAAAAGCGAAAGCAACCAGAACTACGGATCTCCCCCTGGCGACCGTCAAGAAGAGCAGCGATGAATTCAACCCGGATTACAGTTATGTTGTAGAGAATCTGAAACGGATTGGAATCCTGGCTGTGATCTTCATCGCGGGATTAGTGGTGCTTTCTTTCATTCTGTAACTTCTTCATCCTCATCTCTTTATCGCAAAAAGAAAATCCCCGTCGTTTCACAGCATTCGACCTGGATTTTTTCATTTCAGGATAAACCTTTCCCATGTCTCTTAACCTGATTCCTTCTCCTTCTCGCGTTAATCCTGCGGTGCTCGCTGCACAGGCTGATCATCCGCTGCTGCCTCCTAACCGACTGATCAGTTCATTGGAAAAGCGGATGCGTGAAATCCTTTTTCCGGAAGCTTCCTCAATGATATTTTTCTCGGGGAACCGGGAAGCCTGCTGGGAGGTGCTGATCAACAGCCTGATTCATGGTCGATTACTGGTGTGTGTCAGCGGACGGGAATCACGCCGTTTTTCCTCCTTATGTCGTTCTTTGAACCTGGATTTTGAAATATTTGAATCTGCATTTGGGAAGGAGCTGCTTGAAGCGGAATTTGAACGCGATCTTACGGAAAGTTCGTTTAATGCGGTGTATCTCAATGAGATTGAACCTTATGATGGCGTGATGCTTGACATCCGCCATTTTGCGGAGATTATTCACCGGAAAAATCCGGATGCGCTGATCATTGGCGACCTGACCTCCTCAGTCACCGCCGTCAAACCGCTTGAAATTGGCGAACATGCTGATGTGGTGCTGTTTTCTTCAGAGCAGGCGCTGGGATTACCACCCGGGCTGGGGGTGATCCTCCTGAGTGAGCGTGCGAATTTTAAGACCATCGGCGATCCCGGTGATGGCTGGGCGCTCAACTTCACAAAAATTTATCAACAAATCCATGAAACGGGCAGACATGCTGTTTTGCCAACGCCGCTGCTGCATGCGCTTAATAAACAGTTCGACCGGATTTTCCTTGAGGGCTTGGAAAACCGCGTGCGGCGTATTGAAACGCTGTCAGCAAAAATGAAAGCCTGGGCTGAGAAAAACCTTTTCCAGGTTGTAAAGGAAGAGGGGATGATCGCACCGACAGTGACCGTGATGAAAGTGCCTGCCCGTTTTTCCTTACAGCAATTGAAAGACGGACTTGAGCCCTATGGCGTTGTATTCGGGGAAGAGCCTGATGATCAGCGAAGTAATAAGGCGATCATCGCTCATATGAACGATACCAGTGAGGATGAGCTCGATTATCTGATTGAATTGCTGGAGCGATTCCTGGCTGATTACGATATTCAGCGCGGGATTCCAGTTTCAGTCAAGCCGATTGTATAGAACCTTATTGAGACTACGGCTGGAAGTCTGACTTGATCAGTTCAACAGCATTGACAGCGCTCAACAGCACCCCTGGAATGGATGCTCCGGGATGAGCACCAGCACCTGTCAGATACAAATTTCGGATATCCTTGCTGCGGTTTGACAGCCGGATTTCCCCGCTGCGTCTGATCAGCGGCGGGAACGAAAACGCCTGTCCATGAAAAGTTCCCAGGCCTTTTTCAAAATCAAAAGGATCTGAATAGCGTTCCACAACCAGGTTGCTTTTTAGATCCAGCTGAAAATATTTTTGCAGGTTGGATAGAATCCGGTTGCGATAGTCAAAGGACAGATGATCCCATTGATCTATAGCGCTCGTGTTCGGAACCGGGATCATCACCGTCATCGCCTGCCCACCTGGCGGCGCAGCATTTTCGAAAGTTTTGGAAGGAATTCTCAGGAATATCAGCGGATCATCCGAGAGCTGTTCCTGCACAAAAAGCTCATCGAGAAAGCGTTGATAATTTGCCGGGAAAAGCACATTCATCGGTGCCAGTGGCAGCGTTTCCGGCATGGGAATGCGCAATCCCAGATGGTAAATGAACATGGAGAAGCTTTGCGGCAGGCTTTTCGCCTGTTCTACAATCCCATAACGCGTACGATCGGAGTCAATCAATCCAAGATAGGTCTGTACCGAATCCGCAGCTGAAATCACAGCATCAGCTTGATAAACGCTGCCATCTATCAGCCTGATGCCGGAAGCAGTCTTGTTAAAGACCAGTACTTCACTCACTTCCGCGTTGAAGAGAATCTCACCGCCGTTTTCGCTGAACAGTTTTGCCAGCGAAAACACCAGCTGATCCATACCCTCTTCCGGAACGGAGACGCCCCAGCGTCGCAACAGCTCGGTCGCGAGCCGGAAAAGATGGCTGCCTTTGCGCGGGTCCGCACCACCGAGAAGCGGCCAGATGCCAAACAGCTGCTTCAGCTCCGGGGAAGCGAAAATACGATCGGCATACGCAGCTGCGGACAGGTTCAGGTCCAGGCTGCGCATTTTCAGGTTCTGACGGCTGAAAGCGGAAGCTTCATCGACTGGTTTTGCGCAGTAATCGAAGAAAACTTCATCGAACTGTGCCAGATTCTCGCGGTAAAAAAAGCGGAATCCTTCACGATCAGTTTCGTTCAACCAGATGTTGTTCTTTTCAGTTTCTTCCGGATTGGTGTAAAGGGCAAAGCGGTAGCCATTTGGATAAACAGCCTGAATAAACGGTTCCACATCGCGGAGTTTAAAGTATTCGATTCGTTTTTTGCCGGCTGTTTCAAATAACTGATCAAAAAGAAATGGTGCGGTAACGAACTCCGCGCCATAATTGAAACGAAAACCGTCATCATGAATTGTCCCCAGACTGCCGCCTGGAAAATTGTTTTTTTCGAAAATCCGAACCCTGCACCCTTCGGATGTCAGGCGGATTCCCAATGCGAGACCGCTTAATCCTGCGCCAATGATGGCTACACTGATCGGTTTCATAGGCTGATCCCGGGCTGGATCGCTCCCTTAAAGAACTGATTCCAGCACTTTTACAGCCTGATTGGCATTCTCCATCGTTGCCTGGGTGCCCATATGCCCAAGGCGAAAGACTTTCCCTTCAATCTTGCCAAAACTGCCAGCAATTCCCATGCCCTGCTTTCTCACTTTGGCATTGAAAGCTTCAAAGGTAGTGTAATTCGGCAGATAAAGGCAGGTAACGGACGGGGAAGGCACCGCGTTTTGTGCCGGGAATAAGCGATAACCAACCTCAGTCAGATAGTTTCGGATGAAGCTCGCAACTTGCTCGTGGCGGGCGAAAACGTTCGGCAGCCCTTCAGTTACCATCAGCGCATCCAGCACATCGTTCAGCGCAGCAATCCCGTTCCAATCAGGTGTGTTGGGATGCTCACGGGTGGTCGCCAGTTGTCGGAAGGGTTTGAACGCTTCATAACCCTGATAATTTACCTGATCAATGATCTCCCAGGCGCGTTCGCTGACCGAGCAAAAACCGATCGTCGGGGGCAGAGATAACCCTTTTTGGGATCCTCCCATCACGATATCTGCATGCCACTCGTCGCCGTTGACCGGAGTACAACCAACCGAAGCGACCGCATCCACCAATAACAGCGGAACCTGATATTTATCTTTCAGAAACCCCAGATCTTTGAGCGGGTTCAACGTTCCAGAAGGGGTTTCGCAGTGCACTGCGGTGATTACTTTGGGTTTGATATTTTTTATCGCCGTTTCAATCCGATCAAGGTCATGGATGGTCTCATCATAAGGGTAAGCTAAAAGCTCACCGCGCGCATTGACCGCGCAGGCCATCGCTGCAAACCCTTCGCCGAAAAATCCGGTGCTGATCGCTAACAGCGTATCGCCTGGCAGCAATGTGCTCTTGACTGATCCCCACAGAATGGACATCGCCTCACCGGATTGAATGATGACTTCCGAGCTCGTCCCCATCAGCTGCGCCAGTTTTTCACTGACAGTCTTATAGAGTTCGAAAAATTCATCTTCCGAATAACCTGCGCCAAAATCCGCTGTCAAAGAAGGAAAAGCGATCGGGTTAATTTTCACCGGTCCGGGGACCATTGGAATTTTATAGTTCTTCATTGACAGCCAGCTTCACCACAATGTCCACCACAGGAAGAGCAACCGGTGTGAATATGTCCAGCTTCCAGTTCATGTGCGGATGCATCCCGGATGCCAACAACTTCGACTTCAAATTTCAATTCTTTCCCTGCCAGTGGATGATTCAGATCCAGTGTAACGCTCTGATCATCGTAGGACTGGATATAAGCCTCGAATACTTCCCCGGATTCATCTTCACGCAAATGCAGCGAGCTTCCGATTTCCAGTTCAAATTCATCCGGGAAAATTGAACGTTCGAGCGTTACCAGCGATTCGTCAATTACTTCGCCATAACCGTCTTCCGGCTGCACGATGACTGTTTTCTTATCCCCGACCGATAACCCTTCGAGCGCTTTTTCCAAACCGGGAATGATATTCTGATGTCCGTGGAGATACTCCAGGGGTGCGCTGGCATCGGAAGCGTCTTCCAACATTTCATCGACCCATAGCGAATAAGCAAGTGAAACAACTTTGTTGGCACTGACAGTATTTTCCTGATTCATCTTTTCTCCTGATGTTTTTGCAGTTGTCTGATTCTTTTATCGCGTTGTTTTTTAGCCCGGAAGAGCATCACACCTGCTACCAATACACCGGCAACCCAGCCATGAGGAGGTAAAAGCATTCCAAAGGCAAAACCGAATGCAGCTGCTGTTCCGAAAACCAAAATCCAATCCAACAAATCCATGAAAATCATTATAATCGAACGGCTCATTTCTCTTGAAATATGATGAAATTCAAATAAAAAATATGGGATTGAATTATTTTTCTATTCAGCAAAGAAAAAAGGTGTTGAGGTATAAAAAATCCGAAATGTCCTCATTCCGGGTAAAAGTCTGTAAATGCAGGGGGGTTATTTGTGATTTAAAGAAGCACTGTTTTTATGCAGCCGCCGGTCCAGCTCAAAAGTTTTGGCCATCCCCTCTTCAAAAGAGGTCTTGGGATAAAAATTCAGGATCTGGTTTGCCAGTGTCAGGTCAGCGCGCATGCGATCCGGCCCGCCTGGTCGGCGCGGATTGTAAACAACTTCAGGGGAACCGCCGGTAATTTTGCGCGCCAGCTCGAGCACGTCTGTTACAGACGTCTCTATACCCGAACCGACGTTGATCACGAGTTCACGACAGTTGTTCAGTTTTGAGGCGCTGATCAGGGCTTCAATGACATCATCGATATAGACAAAGTCACGGGTATGGTGGCCATCACCATGGATAATTACCGTTCCCTGTGAGGCAGCCAACCGTAAAAAGGTTGGGATTACCGGCGCGTGGGCAAAGGAAAAGTTCTGGCGAGGGCCGTAGGCATTGAAAATCCGTAAGCAGACCGCTTCCAAGCCCCATAACCGGCCAATGGTATTGATATAGTACTCTGACGCCAGTTTGGAAACAGCATAAGGGGAAGCCGGTTTGGGTTTGGTTGCCTTTTCTTTCAGCGGTTGGCGGCTCTGTAAACCATAGATCGCGCCTGACGAGGCAAAAACCATTCGGCTGATTCCGACATCGCGCATCGCTTCCAACAGCGTAACGGTGCCGCCGACATTCACTTCTTCGTATTCCCTTGGATAAAGGATTGAGTTTGGCACAATTGCCTTCGCTGCCAGATGAAAAACACAGTCAACTCCCTGCAGGATTTTCCACAGCAACTCGCGATCATTGATGTCTCCCTGAATTAATTCCACTTCAGGCAACAGCCCATCCGGGGACCCGGTGAACAGGTTGTCAAGCCCAACTACCTGATCGCCCTGCTGTATCAATCGATTCGAAAGAGCGGTGCCGATAAATCCTGCGGCACCGGTTACCAGTGTTTTCAAGCCAGAGCTCCCATAATATTTCTCATCATATTCAATACGTTTCTCAATCGATTCTATTCTATCAGATTTCGATTTTTCACCGAACCAGGAGTTGGCTTCATTTATCGGACGAAAATCGTAATGATCGGCGAAAGATACATCAAGTTTGGAATATCATTAGCTTACTTTTAATTAATGGCGAAAACAGTTTGGATCCGAAGATTTGTTGAGAGAAAGGACTATAAAGTTTGTCATGTTTATGATCATGTTTGTTCTAAATGACCGGAAACAAATCGACCTGATTTTGGATGAATGGAATGCAGCCGGGATCAAAGGTGCCACGCTGGTGGAAAGTACCGGTGCCTACCGACATCGCATGCGCATCCCAGGTCGCTACGCTTATGCGACAACCAATGTCGATGAAGGAAATATCACCTTATTTGCCATCGTGCCTGACCAGGCTGCTGTGAATAACTGCCTGGCTGCGACTGAAAAGGTGGTTGGTGACCTCAATGAACCGCACACTGGTGTGTTTACTTACTGGCTTCTGTCCAATGTAAAAGGAATCATGAAGCATCAGCATATCGAATAAAAATGATTGATTCCATCTTAAATTACCTGACCAGCGGGCACATTGTCTGGATTTCATTCACGCTGAGCGCTGCGGCGATCGTATATTCAGCGATGGCGCTGGCACGTTATGGTGATATTATCGCAGCTCGTACCGGAGCCGGTGGCATGCTGATTGGCGTTCTGTTATTGGCTGGAGTGACCAGTCTGCCAGAACTGCTGACCAGCATCAATGCTGTCAATATCAATCAACCGAATATCGCAGCCGGGAACCTGTTGGGAAGTAGTGCGGTCAACATGGTGATCCTGGCGCTGCTTGGTATTTTGAGCCAAAGGCGCGGAGGTATGCGCGACATCACCTATAGCCACATTCTCTCCGGCAGCCTGGCTACCTTCATGGGCACGCTGGTTCTGCTGTTTATTGCCTCAAACAGTGTGCTGGAGCGGATCGGTTTCAATGTCGGATGGATTGGCATTGATTCACTGTTGATAATCTCCGTGTACATTTATGCAATTTACATCATTCAGAAAAGTGAAGCTGATGCGATTTCAACAGAGATGTCTGCAGAAGAACTGGCGGATATCCCGAGTTTGCGGCATGGCGTGATTGGGTTCACTCTGGCTGCACTGGCACTGGTGATTGTTACGCCGGTGATGGTGCGCGGCAGTGAGGTGATTGCGGAAATTACCGGGCTCGGTACCAGCTTTATTGGCTCGACACTGGTCGCTTTCGTAACCTCATTGCCGGAGCTGGTCACAACTGTCTCAGCTGCAAAAATTGGCGCATATGAAATGGCGGTCGGCAACCTGTTTGGCAGCAACATGTTTAATATGTTCGGGGTTGGTATGACTGATATCTTCTATACCAGAGGTCGGATTTTCGATGTAATTGACCCGTCTTTTGTCGTTATTGGGATGGTCGGTGTGATGATGACGTCTTTTGCGCTGGTCGGGAATGTCAGTTCGGCAAAATGGACGAACAAATTGCCGATCGATTCAATTCTGATGTTTCTTATCTATCTCGGCGGGATGTATCTGCTCTATATCATGTGATTGAATGATTCGGGCAGCCTTTTGTGCGATGCTTTCCCAGGTAAATTCGGAAAGCACCAAGTCCATCAAATTTCTGCCCAGTTCTTCGCGCAGCGCCTGATCGTGAATCAACCGTGCCAGTGCTTTCGACAGCTCAACCGGGTTGCCTGCTGGCACGATCAATCCTGTTTCTCCGTCATGAATGACTTCTACTATGCCGCCAGCTGGGCTGGAGATTACCGGCAGGCGCAAAGCCCCCGCCTCTAAAATGACCGTTGGCAGCCCTTCCGGATATGCGGTCGGCAGACAGAAGATTTGTGCATCTTTGAAAACACGCAGCATCTCTGCGTGGGGTATGCCTCCCAGAATATGCACCCGTTCTTTATCCTGCCAGGGATTCAGCAGATGCATATCACCGTTGCCGGCAATTACGACGTGCAATGATGGATCATTGATTTTGTCACAGGCTTTTAACAGGTCAACCGGTCCTTTGGATCGCAGGATTCTGCCTGCGAAAACCACAATAATTGCGTCCGCCGGGATCTGATGGCTGACACGCCAGCCGGAATCAATTCCAGTGAAGTCCGACGGGTCAATTCCGTTGTGAAGCAGACCTTTCCCGGTTATTTTGAAATGTTTCAGCCAGTTGACCGCTGCCTGGGATACACCATAATAATTCCGACACAATTGTTTGAAGATCGCAGTCATCCCGTGCTCATAGCATGGCCACAGCAGGTTTGTCAACCTGTTTTTGAAGCGAATATGGCCTGTGCCGTGCTCTACAACGCTAAATGGAATACCTTTTCTTTTAAACAGCCGTGCTGCATCAAGGTTAAAAGGATAAAGGCGCGTTTGAATCAGGGCATATTTCACCTGATTATCCAGGATAAATTGTTCCAGCGCGGAAAGGGCGCTTTTTTTGGGTAACGGCAGCCGTTTTTCGAACAGAGGCGTGCACTCCAGCCGGTGAACTGTAACTGAGCGTTCCCGTCTCAGTTCAGGCAACCCTTCCGTGTTCATGCAGAAAACATGAACATCAAATTCCTGCGAAAGCGCCCGGGCAAGCGATTCCGAATATTTTTCTACCCCGCCAAGGTGCGGCGGATACAAAGAACTCAGGATGATGACTTTTTCCGGAGGTGTAGCAGGCATTCAGGCGCTCATTTCGTAGGTTTTACAGGTTCCGTATGACCATCACCACTTTCCCCATAATACGAACCTGTTTTGGATCGTTGATGTAGATAGGTTGCATGGTGGGGTTGGCAGGCTGTAAGCGAATACGCGATCCTTCGTTATAGAAGTATTTCAAAGTGGTTTCCTCATTGTTGGCAAGCCAGACAGCGACCATGTCGCCATTGGAAGCCTTGTTCGCCTGACGGAATACCACTTTGTCACCATCGTTGATCATGGCGTCCACCATCGAATCTCCTGAAACTTCTAAAACGAACAGGTCGGATTCTTTTCCATGTCCTGCCAGCATCTTGCGCGGGATTTCTACTGAGCTTTCGGAGTCAAAATAGGCCAGATCAGAACCGGGTACCGGGATCGGCTCGCTGGCGACAATTCTGCCCAGCACCGGAAAAGAGAGCACATCCTGGCGGGAGTATTGAATGCTGCGCACGTTGCCCTGACGATCACCATTGTATTCCCGCAAAATGCGGATGCTGCGCGATACGCGTTCATCACGGTCAATATAGCCCATCTCCGTCAATTGCCGCAGATAATAATCAACCAGCGAAGTCGACTTGACTCCGATGTGGTCCCCGATTTCGCGGATTGAGGGAGAATATTGGTTCGTCAGCTGATAATCCACCAGATATTTCATAATTTTCTGATGACGTTCCTCCATCATTTTCCCTTTTCTCGCCATAGTCAACCCTCCCCTATGTGAAAAACTTGTTCTAAATGAAATATATCAGAACAATTGTTCACAGTCAAGACGCAAATAAGATGAAACAGCAACCGTATTCACCTGCAAAAGCCAGCGTAAACAGAGTATTAATTTCTTGATCGGAATCAATCTTCAAAAAGGACAGAATAAAACTCCGCGCAGGTTGCGATTATAATCTTGCTAAATGACGAAAAAATCGAACTTCAAAAACGGATTGCTGATTCCGTTAATCTTAGCCATTCTGCTGACTGTATTGGCTGTTCAGTCAGCTTGTGCTCAGGATGCAGGCAGCCTGATCGGGGAAGTGAACGCTTTGCGAGCGAGTTACGGCTTGGCAGCCTATACTACTGACAGTACGCTGTCGAGCTTGGCACAGGCACAGAGCGTTTATCAGGCTTCGATTAATCGAATCACGCATGATCGCGCAGATGGTTCCGGCATTCCAGCCAGATCGGAAAACGTCTGTGGTGGCTTAAACATGTCCGCAAGCACCTGTGTTAAAACGATATGGACGGACCCGATCCACCTCTATACTTTGATCGGTTTGGATTCCGGTACAGTCGGTGCCGGTTATGCATTGTCTTCAGACAATAATGCCTACTATACGCTGTTGGTAAACAGCAGCGGCAGTGACACGCGTCTTGAGTTGGCAGCAAGTCCAACACAGGTGGCGATCGTAGCAGCCAACCAGAACGCAGCTGACAGTTTTATCGATGTGCTGGCTGCTCCGGTCAGCCCGGGCACCATCGCAACCAACACTGCTGAACCAGATGGATCGATCTATCACATCGTGCAGCCGAATGAGACTATGTGGACGATCGCTGTTACTTATGGAACCACTGTCGAGCAGTTGCAGGCTTTTAATAACCGCACTGGTGATGATGTGAACGTAGTAGCTGGTCAAAGGCTGTTGATTCGTTATGGTGGCACACCGGTCGCAGATACGCTGACACCTACATTGACCCGTCCACCGGCAACCAATACGCCTGGTCCGACCTCAACTATGACTCAGACCGTCCCGCCGTTGCCGACGCGCACACCTACAATTACACCTACCCCTACACCGGGGCCTTTGATCCCACATATTGGCTTCTTTGACAAGCCCCAGGCGCGAATTCTCGGTCTGGTGCTGGTTATCGTCTGTGGCATCGGTCTGATGTTAACCTCATTCTTCGGTTTCTACAAGAAATGAAACGAATCGCAGCAATAGCGTTGGTGATTTCGCTATGGTTACTCCAAATCAGTACAGTAACCGCCCAGAAAACATCCACTCCCAATCCGACGAAAGTGGAAGGAGTTCGCGAATATAAACGTGAGTTGTTTCAGCAGATCAATGCGTTGCGCGAAGAACGTTCTCTCTCTGTATTGAAACTGGATAACGCCCTGGCAGCAGCAGCCCAGGAACAGGCTGAATATCTGACTCGGCTGGGATATATAAGCGAAAAATCTCCTCGTTCATCGTCCCTGTCAGCGTTAGCGATCGACCATGGGTTTGGCGGTGGCGCTGCTATTATCCTGAAACAAAATACAGCTGTTTCGAATCTGCAAACACAACCCTCGGTGATCATCAATTCGGTCTGGTTGACTGATGGTAAGGATCGCGTGGAAATGCTCGATAAAGTTTCCACCCATATTGGCATTGGCGTGAGTGAATCAGATGCAAGACGCTTTATTGTCGTGCTCTTCGGTGCGCTTGAAAGCGGTGATATCGACTATACCCCCATTCCGACCCGCAATCCGCAAACCCCCAGCCCGCAAGTTCTCTGGACGCCAACGCGTAAATCCATCATTGCAGCCACTGCCAACCCGGATGGCTCAATCATCCACCTGATCAGAGAAGGGGAAACCTTATCGGAAATTTCCCTGGCATATGACGTTGACTGGAATACACTGGCGGCTTTGAATAAGTTGGATCTGACTGATCCATTGATTATTGAAGGGCAGTCGCTGTTGATCCAGGCGAAATTCACTGCGACGGTTACGCCAACCATCACGCGAACCCCGCGTCCTCCCACCCGTACACCACGCCCGACTTTTACCGCAGATTTGGCGGCTACACTGACCCCCGGGAGCGAAAAGCCGACAGTAACAGCCGTGCCAACTGAGCTTGTTAATCTGCCTCAATTGTTTGACCGGTTGCATACCTCACGGAAACAGATCGCCTGGGCATTGATCGGGGTTAGTGTGCTGGGCTTGATCCTGGTCTTTCTGATCCGCAAAAAAGGATAATAACCGCATTCAATCTGAACATCGGCTCCGGCTTCTTAATTTCGGCATAATCCTTGCACCTTTCGGGGTGTATGGAACCGATGGAAGAACACCGCAGCAGAAACTATATTCCAATTTTGATTATCCTGCTTGGGGTAATGCTGCAATTGCAGGCATCCGGATTATTGGGTGCGCCTGCAATTGATTTTCTGCTGAAGAGCTGGCCACTGATCATTATTGCGGCAGGCATTGATCTCTTTTTCAGCGGGAAACGGATCGTTGGCGGGGTCGTTTTGGCGGTTACCGGTATCAGTGTGCTGTTCCTCAATTTCACCGGAAACCCAAAATTTGTCGCCTTGTTCTCTTCTTTCTGGCCATTGTTGTTAATCATCTATGGCGTGGATATGCTGTTCAGCCATCGCAATCTATTGAGCGGTGTAATCATCGTTGCGGCGATTGGAATCGTGTTGTATCTGGTTCTGGGATCCGATGGGAAACCAGATTTCAATAACATCAAACTCCCGGAAGCAATTGGGGATTTCCTGCAGTCTGTGCCGCTCTCAAACACAGGCAATGACGGAATGATGCAACTGGATTATGCTTTACCCGATAATGGTTCTGCTGAAATCCGGCTGGAAGCACCTTCCGGAAGGTTGGAAATGAAGGCAGGGGGGATTCCGCAATTGATGACAGGTACCATCCTGCCCGGGAATGGGGAAAAGATATCGGAATCGTCTGCGACAGTGGGAACCGTGCGTGTGTATACCTTAACCGGCACACCCAATCCGCAATTGACTGCCTCTGAAGGAAACTGGAATGTCATCCTCAACCCGGAAATCCCGATCTTCTGGAAATCGGATATGGTCAATGGTTATCAAATGATCAATCTTCAGGGGTTGAACCTGAGATCTGTCTCAATCATGAACCAGACCGGCGATATTGATGTCAATTTACCGAACACAGCTGCCGGTGTACCAATTTCAATTGGAACGCAACAGGGAACGGTGCGGATTTTTGTTCCTGACAGCATTTCACTTTTCATTAATCTTTCCGGAGCTCCGACCGCGTATTTCCCAGCCGAATATATCCAGACCGGAAATCAAATTTTCCCAGCTCAGGTAGCTGATGGCATGCCGCAGTTGGTCGTAAACGTGTCCATTGCCAGCGGACAGCTTAAAGTTGTATCAACCCGGAATTAAGAATCGAATAAAAGAAATAGCCGATCGGAATTACCCATAAGACGGTGTCAAGTCGGTCAAAAAAACCGCCATGCCCGGGAATAAGGTTGGATGAATCTTTTGCCTTGAAAGTGCGCTTGATCATACTTTCGACAAAGTCGCCGATTGATCCGATGCAGGAAATTGCCAGCGCCAGCAGCAGCATTTGTTGGACGGTCATCATATGGTTGAAATTGGGTATTATACGGTGCAACAGCAAGCCAATTGCCAGGCAGGTCACGATCCCGCCGAAATAGCCTTCCCAGGTTTTTCGTGGGCTTACCAGCGGCAGCATACGGTGTTTCCCCATCAAGCTGCCGACAAAAAAGGCGCCAGTGTCCGATGTCCAGATCAACAGCAGGCAAAGTATTATCCATAACTGACCATCAGGAATCCTGCGCAGCGAAATGAGATATCCGCCAATCCAGCCAAAATAAACCAGTCCGCTGATCATCACTGCGAATCCGTTGGCTGCGTTTGCGTTCCCTCTTTCAAGCGAGACGACACCCCAAATCCCAAATATGAACACGCTCACCACCAGGAAGAACATGCTGCCTTCTGCTGTAAAAAAGTAGCGGGCGATCAGAAGCAGCGCGGTACAAATTCCCAATAAAACAAATGAATGTTGATTGGCAGGTTGGCTGCTGTACATTTTGGCAAATTCAAGCGCACCGATTGTCAAAACCAGAACGCATAGCAGCAGGTATAGCAGTCCTCCATCCCAGATGATGAAAAATATAAGTGGGATTAAGAGAATAGATGTAAGCGATCTGATTTTGAGATTTTCCATAAGTTTGATCAGCTGCTGATTCTCCCGAATCGTCGGTCACGGCTGGCATATTCTTCAATTGCGTCGATCAGATCTTCGCGATTAAACTCCGGCCAGAGTTTTTTCGGGAATTCCCATTCAGCGTAGGCTGATTGCCAAAGCAGGAAGTTACTCAGGCGCTGCTCACCCGAGGTGCGGATCACCAGGTCCGGGTCGGGCAGTTCATGCGTGAAAAGGGCGTTGGTGATGGTCTGTTCGCTGATATCCTCCGGCTTGGCTCCTGAAGAGACGATCTTGCGTACCGCATGCATGATTTCGTTGCGGCTGCCATAGTTGAGCCCAATGGAAAGAGTCAGACGGGAGTTATTCTTTGTCTCTTCCACTGCGCGGTCAATTTTTGTCAACAGGTCAGCATCCAGCCCTTCCCGCTGTCCCAGGTGGATTATGCGGATCTGTTCCTCAGAGAGGCGTTTCAGGTTACTGCCGAAAGCTTCATTGAAGATTTGTTTCAAACCGGCAATCTCATCCTGCGGGCGGTTCCAGTTCTCGGTTGAAAACGCATAAACGGTCAGATATTTGATGTTAAATTCGAGGAATGCGCGAACGATACGCTTCAGATTTTCGGCACCTTCCCGATGTCCGAAGAGGCGCGGCATGCCCCGTTTCTTCGCCCACCGACCATTTCCATCCAGAATGATTGCAATATGATTCGGAATTTTTGCCGGATCTACATTCAGCGTTCGTTCGTTCATAGCTCTACACTTCCATGACTTCTTTTTCTTTGGCTTTGCCGACTTCATCTACCTGTGCCACGTACTGGTCGGTCAGTTTTTGCAGCCGTTCTTCACCACGTTTTTGTTCATCTTCAGAGATCAGCTTTTCTTTTTCGAAATCTTTGATGTCTTTGATACCGTCGCGGCGGATATTCCGGATTGCCACACGTGCTTCTTCCAGCCGGTTATTAACCACTTTCATCAGGTCAAGGCGGCGCTGTTCTGTCAATGGAGGCAGCATTAACCGAATGGCTTTCCCATCATTGCTGGGGGTTAAGCCCAGATCGGATGCCTGAATTGACTTTTCCATCGGACGAATCATGTTGGATTCAAATGGGCGGATCAGAATGGTTTTAGCGTCAGGAATACTGATGTTGGCAACCTGCACAAACGGGGTTGGCATCCCATAATAATCAACAGTCAGCTTTTCAACGAGCGCAGGCGTTGCACGGCCTGTCCGGATCCCCGCCAGGTCCTCTTCAAGCACTTTGATTGCGCTCTTCATGCGGTTTTCAGCATCGATCATTATTTCGTTTATCATCGGGAATCCTCCTAGTTTTTTTAGAATGGACTAAAAGTTTTGTCAATTATACCGTCAGTAGTTTTCGATTCAGCTTATGGGCTGGGTGCAGTTTCAGCCGGGATGGGCGTAGTCATTGGAATATTCGGAGTCTGCCCGGAAATGCGCATTGCCTGGATATAACCATCCAGATCATTGATGAAATTTCGCATTACTTCGAACTGGTCACGATAATCGTTGTCCATTTCCATCGCAAGCAACATCGTGCGCAACTGATCCATATCGACAGGATCCATCATCTGTTTGATACGGGCGTAAGAGCGTCCGATATCCTCATTCGCCTGATAGGACTGGCTGATCAGCAGCATGTATTGCTTCTTTTGCTCGTTGAGCAGCGATTGTGGGGAGATATCGACATAGCGCGTTGGATTGATTACCCAACCATAGAATATCCCCAGAATCAGACCGAGAACCAAACCGGTGATCAGATATAACGGACTCTTTTTCTGGTTTTCAACCATTGCCACCTCCATCAACGAATGGGTTGTCTATCGTTGGATCAGCGACAGGTGGCGCAACAGGTTGAACACCCTGATTTAGGAAAGGATTAATTTCTTCTGGTGTAGGCGTCCAGAGAACTGGAAGCGAGGTCGATTCGAGGTTTGGCGGATTGAACTTGAGCGGTTGATTGCTATCCAATCCCTGATCAATCAGATTTCCGCCAATAGCGTCATTCAGCTGATACAACAGTTCAACATCATGTTGCGAATAGCCCAATTGGCCGGCGTTAACAATTGCATTTTCAACCGCCGTCTCTGGCGATGTTTCCATCAGCCGATCAAGCCGCATCATTGTCTGGAGTAAGACCGGTTCATTGTCGTAGATTTCGGCTACCATCAGCACGTAATCCGCCTTGTAATCCTGGCGCAGATCGAAAAAAGTGGCGTCAACATAGTTCACCGGGTTAACCATCCAGGTGTAATAGAGGCCGATGGCAATTCCGGCAGCGATCATGATAAAAAACCAGATAAACCGCGCCGCTTTCATGAGTTCTTTTTCTCCACAATGACAATCATTATAGTTTACCCTGACGCTCTTTACAAACGGAATTTTTCTATTTTTGAATCAATATTCCAGCAGGCACTTTCATGGATGATCGCATCCTTTTCCGTTTTTCAATTTGAAGGCAAAAACATTCGCTTAAGGTAGAATTGGCTATAATCTATTCCAAGGATATCCAATGCGAAGAGAAGTGATCACCTGGCAGGAAGTGGAAAAGCTGATTGACCACCTGATACCGCAATTTCCCGTTGAGTTTGACGCAATTGTGATGCTGCGTCAGGGGGGGATTGTTCCGGGAGGAATGCTGGCGGAAATGCTGCGTGTGAAACGGACCTATATTGCCGATATCGAATTTCCGAAAGGGTTTGAGCTTGAGCGACAGCGATCGGATCCGAAATTTGTCGCCTGGCCAGTGGTGCACGTTTTTCCAGAGGCTTCTTTAATAGCCGACAGGAAAGTGCTGGTGGTAACCAGCGCTTGGGGAACCGGACGAAGCGTGACCACAGTCCGCAATAAAGTAACCGGTGCGGACGGAGAGGTTTATACCTGCGTGCTGCACTTCAGCCATCAACGGAGCCTTTTTACCAATGAAAAACCGGATTTCTACGCTGCGCTGACCGATGCCTGGATCATTTATCCCTGGGAGATAGAACGTGGTACAGATCTCATTATGAAGGATCTGGTTTAATATCTATAATAAAACCAATGAACGAAGCTGCTTTTCTCCAGTATTTGACCGATCACGATATTCCTTTTGAGTATTATGCGCACGAAGCGGTTTATACCACCGCCGAATCGGATAAATATCATGTAAACATTGACGCAATGTCGGTAAAAAATCTTTTTTTGGGCAATCAAGATGAAAGCCATCATTACCTTTACAGCTGTCCGGCAGCGCTGAGAACAGATTTAAAAAAGTTGGGGAAAGCTCTGGGTGAAACTCGGCTCCATTTTGCATCCGAGGAATCATTAACCGAATTGCTGGGGCTGAGCCGCGGGTCAGTTACCCCATTGGCAATCATCAATGACACACAACAAAAAGTTTCCCTGTTATTTGAAGAGTCATTTTGGCAGGCACCCAGGATGCTGTTGCACCCATTGGTGAACACCGCATCCATTGTACTGACCCATGAAGGATTCACTGCCTACCTGAAGAGCTTGAACCGTACTTTTCAGGTTGTGAAAGTAGAAGCAGATTCTATTTATCTGGTTGATCCCTGAAAACAAAATTCCAGGTATTGTCTGACAATTTTCGAGATTGAAAAGTTGGCTTCCGCCCGTTCGCGGGCTTTTTTGCTATACAGGTCACGATTTTGCAGGATGTCGAGCGCTCCATTGACCAGTGGTTCCAGAGCGGGCTCATCCAGTTTCCAGGCGTTTCCTCTATATGGGACAATTATCCCCCCCTCCGCTACGATTTCCTTCAATGATCCGGTGTTGTATCCAAGCACCGGTACCCCCAGTGCCATCGCTTCAATGACCGCATTTGGGCAGGCAGGGTTCATCTCGACAGAGAGCAGCATATCAGCGTCGCCTTCCGTTACCACCAGCTTTTTCTGAACCAGCACCCCCAGGAAATTCAGGATCACATTACGTTTACTGGCAGCAGCCTGCTGAAACATTTTTTCTTTTACGGTTGGATCAACATTGCCCGCAACCTGCAAGCGCACCACTTTCCCTGTTCTGGCAGCTACCTCCTCGGCCAGGTTGAAGGCTTTATAGAGCAGGAATTCCGCGCCGTGTTGCAGGTTTCCCTCGGTAACCATGATGGTAACAGCGTCCGTTTCAGTATTGCGCTGTTCCGGGGGAGAAAAACGCTTCAGATCAACTCCGTTGTAAATTATTTTTGATGGCTTATCTAGGGGGCCATAGATCTGATCCCAATGGAATTTGCAGAACTCGCTTTGATAGATAATCGAAGACGCTAATCGTTTTCGCACCTGAGCGATGCTGGCATTCGCCGCTTCCGCCTTAATCATGTAGGGAATTCCGGAAGGACGCACCCGGTGAATCCAGTTCATGCCATTGAGCCGCTGCACAACCGGGATCTTTCGTTTTTGCGCACTGATCATGGTGCCCAAATGACGCTTGGGCGCGCCAATCACCAGATAAGCGCCGATATCCTTTCGGTGGGTGTCAAAATGAGCGTCAACGCCCTGCTTTTCTGCTTCTTCAACGAAGCGACGCTGAAAGGAAGCCGGACCTCCTAAGCCTTTAATTTTGGGCAGCAGACAGATTGATTTGTTTTTCATAGCCATTAATCACCCATTCGTACGTTTTTTGCAGCGTTTCCCTGATGTCTGACGGCGGTGGCAAATGCAGCGCAAGCCGTGATTCGTTGTCATTATAATAAAAATACTTGCCGGAAAAGAAAATCGGGTCATCAAACAGCTCCGCATTGGGAAATAAATTGCGAAATCGCAGACGATAATTGACAATCCGGTTCGATAAGCTGCCTGGCAGGCTCAGTTGTGGCGCTGGTTTGCCGGTTATTTCCGAAAGCATGCCGAATAAATGGCTGAAGGAAAGGTTTTTCCCGCACAGCAAATAGCGTTTTCCACGCTCTCCATATTCCATCGCATGGATCAAACCTCTGACGGCGTCATCCACTGCGACCAGATTCACCCCGCCATTGATGATTGATTTTGGCGGATGTTGGATGAATTGCGAAACGAGATTAGACCATAAACGATACGTATCATTGGGCCCCACCACCCAAAACGGGTTGCAAATCACAATATCCATCCCAAACAGGCCGGCCCATTGAGCTTCGCGTTCAGCGTAAAGTTTTGACCAGGCAAACTGCCAGTATGAAGGAGGATTCAGCCAGTTGTGATTCTCGTCAATTGCTGCTGTGATGTCATTGTCGTTGGTAACCGCGTCGGCATAACCGATGGTCAATGCTGAGCTCATCAGAACAATTCGTGAAACCCCAACCCTGAAAGCCTCCTGAATAATCCTTCGGGTTCCACCGGCATTGGTCTCAATCAGCCTGTCATTGTTCCTGCTATGCACATGACGGGCTGCCAGATGAAAAACAACTTCCGGTTTCTCATCAAATGCAGGGGAGAGGGATGGATCATCCGTAATATCCCCGGCTATCATCTTCAAAGGCAGACCATCAAGCCCCTCAAGAGAGCTCTCGCGGCGGTGGAACACGATCACATCATGCCCTTGTTCCACCAGTACATGACATAACCTTGATCCGATAAAACCGGTTGCTCCGGTGACGAGAATTTTCATGCGCAGAGCCGCCTGTCAGTAGCCTTCTATCTGAAGCTCAATCTGTGAGATCTGGTCTGTAAGCGCATAAAGGGTCATTTCCATCTCGCGGCTGTTTTCCAGAAAAGCGGCTCGCACACCAACTGGCAATCTCTCGCTGTTGTATGCCTCTGCAACAATGATGTAATTTGTCGCGATTGCTTCGTCTTTCAATCTGATTTGAATTGTTGTGGCTTTTCCGGATCCGTTTGATACGATGGTTGATTCAAATGCGCTTTGAGGCACACGCAGGGAAAAATCCGCAGCAGGGAACAGTTGAAGCGCAGTGATGGTGCCAGTGGCAACTGTCGGGAAACTGAACGTACCGGGGACAGAAAAAGAAAACAGCTGACGCTCACCAGGCAATAACACTGCCAGAAATGGCGCAGCTTCTCTCTTTAATTCGATTCCGTTGTTATCAGTCAAAGCAAATTCAAAACGCAGGTTGGCAATTGGCGCATCAGCAAGGTTGGTCACTTCAACCAGGCAGACAGCGCTGAGATCAGTTTCAGGATAACAGGCTGATGAATTTATCTGTACATATTGACGATAGGATTTGTCCATGTACTGGCGAAAAGCAACCGGGTCAGCTGGCGGGATAACCAGTTCCTGGTTGGGCAGGATCATATCAGGATTAACCGACGGGTTGGCTGCGGCCAGCTGCTCAACCGAAATTCCGTGCTCAAGCGCAATTCCGAGAAAAGTATCCCCTTTTTTGACTGTGACGGTCTGAATTTCGGATTGCGCAGCGCTGATGGAAAACAGGACAGCGATCAGCAGGATTCCGGACAACCAAAGACGAGATAAAAGCTTCATCTTCATAGGGTAAATATTAGCATAGCTTAATAGAACACTTAGCATGGGACCAATAATAAAAAAATAAAAAATTTCCCAAAAGCACAGACTTAAGCCCTATTTGACCAAACATGAAAGAACCGAAGTCAATGATATCCTTTATTTCACAATCAAGATATTTTGTTTGGAGTAAATCAACACTTATAAATATTATGCTGGTAACTCTATTATTAATCTAAAAGAAAGGTACATCATTTCTCCTCAGAAGTTTATCAATCAGATGGAGAAAATGCTTCAATGATAATGTCCAAGGTCTCATCACATCGGGAGCATAAAGCTTTGTAATGATTGTAAAAACTTCCATATCCAATTAATACTTTTTTTCGATTTTCAGCAGCTTCTTCGCCAGAGGCATGACCTTTTATAGATCTAAGATTATGAATTTCATGTAATGGAGACAAAATGGTATGAGCATGGTCTTCTTCAAAACCGAAACCTATCAAGCATTCTTCTAAAAGTTTCAAACTACGAAACTTATCATCTTTCCCACGTCCCAATTCTTTTGCTTTTTTCCTTAACCATTTCTCTTCTAATCCTTCGATAATGACTTGATCGAGAATCAGAATCTCTTCTGCCCATTCATCCTTAGAGTCAGTGTAAGGGTAGTTCATATGGTCAAGGCTTCTATCTCCTTTAAGACACCACCATCCTATTTCTTTGTTCGATAATTTTCTTAGTTTTTCCTTTAAACTAATTAGTGGATTATATTCGTCTGACCATTTACCTAAAAAATCGGTTTCGATGGTTCTCTTTGGTAAACCAACTTTTGGTCGCTCATTATATTGCTTCCAATGAAGTTGCTCTTCATACGGAAGCTTGTTTAAGTCACCAAGGTATGAAAATACTTGTCCTGCATCGTTGACGCCATAAGATTTCAAATACCACGTACCTCGGCAACTAATCGTATTGTCACTTATTGTATATTTATCCCTATCACTTTTATATTTACGTAATACTTCTGGTTTGAAAAAAGCTGGGGAGATTTCAAAAGGAAGGTTTGATTCTACAAAATAATTGGCTAAGCAATCTGGTGCACATGTGATTTCAGAAATAATCTTATTCTTCCAATCCATCGTGATAAACGAAACATATTTCTTAGACTCTTCTGATGGAAGGCGACCCCATATCTTATCCATAACAGTTTGTTTTGATATTGAATGAAAATCTATTATTTGTATTCCTCTTGAATAGCTTCCAATTTTATCCATTATGTTTAATGTACCGAATACACTAATTCCGTTGGTGAAATTGTTGGAACGGCAGCCACTCCATCCGGAGAAGCTTTCCGGTTTAAAACGGGTAAAGTCGAACATTCTACACAGTGAATAATTACAAACACAAGCAATTTCTTCCAGAGCGTTTTTTTGAAAGACTACTATTTTCCCGGATTCATCCTGATTTAAATTTTTTATATCAATGATTTTTACTATATCCGCAACATCGCCAGACCGATCTAATTTGCACCATGCATTCCTTTCTTCCAAGAAATGAATTTGGAGGACTTGAGAAATCATTTGATCTATTTCATAGTACTCTATACGCGAAGAAACCTCATCAAATTTTCTTATATACAGAATTTGTCTTCCATCACGCAATAATTCGCTTGGATTATTCATGAGTGGACCATCAATCCATACATCATTCTGCGATACTGAAAAACTCCAAATATCGTATGGATTGCAAGACCATTTCAATAAATCTTCAATTTTCTCAGTATCTAATTCTATTTGATTAATAAATGCAGAATGAATGAACGCAAATGGAAACGATGCAAAAATAATCACAAAGTCATCTTCTATTTCTTTTTCTAGAAAAGGAATGATTTCTTTTTGATTTATCCATTCTAGAAAATCTGAATCGCTATTAGGCTTACATATTATTTTGGCAATATTTGATAAATTATATAAATCCATAATGACCTTTTGTAGTTAAATATGTGCTTATAAATCTCAACTAAATAAATGTAAATCAATAGAACTTTAAATGTCGCGGTTATCGTAATTTCTTATGAACGGTTTGGTTTGAAAAATCACACATCATCTTAAAAGTGATATTTAATAGATTTCCGGCACATATTTCAGGTTTTTAAATTCCGGTTTTTTGTAGCCCTCTTCCGACTGCTGTGGCGGGAAATCAATTTTTTCCTGCGGCAGACTTTCATAGGGGATCAGGCTGAGAAAGTGATGAATGCAATTCAGTCTCGCCCGCTTTTTGTTGTTTCCATCCACCAGGTACCAGGGGGATATGGGTGTGTTGGTGTTGAGGAACATATCATCGCGTGCCCGTGAATAGTCTGTCCATTTGGTTCGGGCTGCCAGATCAATCGGGCTGAACTTCCAATGGGTGGTGACATCATCAACGCGGTCTTTAAAGCGTTTCTCCTGCTCTTTGCTGCTCACCGAAATCCAGTACTTGATCAGGATAATGCCGGAGTCAATCAACATCTTCTCGAAGATTGGCGCGCTCTTGAAAAATTCTTTAACCTGTTCTTCGGTACAGAATCCCATCACCCGTTCGACGCCGGCACGGTTGTACCAACTGCGGTCAAAGATTACAATCTCACCGGCTGCCGGTAGATGAGCCACATAGCGCTGGAAATACCATTGTGTTTTCTCCCTGTCAGTAGGAACTGGCAACGCTGCCACACGAACGCTGCGGGGATTCAGCGTCTCGGTCATCCGCTTGATTATGCCACCCTTACCGGCGGCATCGCGACCTTCAAAAATGACCACGACTCTCAGACCTTTTTCCTTCACCCAGTCCTGCAGTTTACTCAGCTCGGTTTGCAATCGCTTCAATTCTTTTTCATAATTTTTCACATCCTTTTTATCGGATGACGGGTCTTTCTCTTTTTTCTCTTCTGCGTCTTTCTTTGTCATGGGGGGCACGCTTTCTGTGAAGTATTTTTATGAATGATAATCTCATTTTTTTGAGTTGCAAAGAAGGAATCTGCCGGTTCTATTGCATGAAGTGTAGGAATAAACTACATATTGGATAGTGACTAAAAAAGAACAGTAGCAAATGGAAACATCCATTATTGTATTGTGCCGAACAAAACAAATGGAGGAACCACAACCTGCTAAGGCTATTAATAAAAGAAGCTGGCAGATCCTTTTTGATCCAGTGCCAACTTTTTGGTGTTCAATCGGTCAGAAAATCAGCACATGTAGTTTTCGAGCAGGTGGTAATTTCGCGCGAGCAGCGCTTCTTTAATCTCGTCAAAATGGGCGTGATTGCGGGTTTCCATTGAAAGGTTGATGTAGCAGCCGTTGATATCCGTGTTTTGCCCGCCACGTTCATGGTTTACCTTGATCACGTTGGCGCCAAGGTCAGCGATGATCGTGGAAATTTCCTTAAGTTGGCCAGGTTTATCCAACAACTCAATGGTCAGATCGGAAATTCGACCTGAAGTGAGTAGCCCGCGATGGATCACACGCGACAGGATGGTGACATCGATGTTGCCTCCTGAAACCAGACAAACAACCTTACTGTTTTTCTCCGGAATCTTGCCAAACAGCATCGCTGCAACACTGACCGCGCCGGCGCCTTCGGCGACGACTTTTTCATTCTCCATCAAGGTTAAAATGGCAGTGGCAGTTTCATCGTCGGTAACCGATACGATTTTGTCAACATACTTTGCACAATAGTCATAGGTGATGTCACCCGGTTCCCGCACTGCAATACCGTCAGCAAAGGTAGAGACACTCGGCAGCGAGGTCAGGCGGCATTTATAAACTGACTCAAGCATTGCGGAAGCGCCGCATGCCTGAACACCATAGACACGGATGTCAGGGTTCAACTGCTTCAAAGTGAAAGCAACCCCTGCGATCAACCCTCCGCCACCGATCGGAACCACCACCGCATCCATATTGGGCAGGTCTTCCAGCAGTTCCAGTCCGATTGTCCCCTGACCGGCGATCACATCTTCATCATTGAAGGGATGAACAAAAACAGCTCCGGTTTTCTCGACTTCAACCAGGGCGGCCTGATACGCATCGTCATAAATGCCATCCACCAGTACGACTTCCGCGCCATAGGCTTTGGTGGCTTCGACTTTGGAAATCGGCGCAATACTGGGAATGAAGATTTTGGATTTTACTCCATTCACCTTGCAAGCCAGTGCAACGCCCTGTGCATGGTTCCCCGCTGAACATGCGATCACACCTTTTTGCTTTTCCTCGTCAGTAAGACAGGATATTTTATAGGAAGCACCACGAACTTTGAAGGATCCAGTTACTTGCAGGTTTTCAGTTTTGAGATAGATATCATTATCTGAGCTGAGTGTGTGTGCATAGATCAGATCGGTCTTGCGTATTACTTTTTTTAATCGATGATGTGCCCGATACACATTGTCCAGTGTCAGCATGGGTTTGTTTTCCCTTCATTTTTCCATTAATCTCTTTGATAATTCAAATCATACACGAGATAAGTGGGAAAATGGCTCTTAAAAACTGGAAAAGTACAAATTAATTGAGCAACTTTTTTGGGAACTGATTGGTGCCTCATTCCGTCCTGATAAAAGAGCCCTTAACATTAAGGATAAGGGTGTTGAGGCTCTGGTAAAATCGGAATGAATAAGCGTGAATATGATTTGGATGCAACATGAGGCGGCGTAATACTTTTGGATTTCTTCGATGGGTAGCTCTGATACTCATTTTTATTTCATTTTTTCTGC
>JAAZKE010000076.1 GCA_012799995.1 Chloroflexota bacterium
AAAAATACACTTGGAACGGAATCAGCCATGGAACTTACGGTAATCATCCCGGTTTATAACGAAGAAAAAACACTGGAAGAAATAGTCAGGAGGGTAAAAGATACTGGCCTGGTCAATGAAATTCTGATTGTGGACGATGGTTCAACCGATGGGACAAAAGAAATTCTGAAGTCGTATGAAGGCGATCCATTGGTGCGTGTGCTCAGCAGTGAAAAAAATCAGGGCAAGGGCGCAGCAGTGCGCAGGGGAATTATGGAAGCGAAAAGTGAATACGCTTTAATTCAGGATGCTGATCTTGAATATAATCCCAAGAATTATCCGATGCTGATCAAACCGATTGAAGACGGTATCGCTGATGTGGTCTATGGTTCGCGTTTCCTCGGAGCCGCCCGACGGCCGATCCTGTTCTGGAACATGGTTGCCAACAAGATTCTGACGCTGACCACCAACATTCTCTACAACAATATCCTTTCAGATATGGAGACCGGTTACAAGCTGTTCAAGGTTTCCATGATCCGTGAAATTCCACTGCATGCTCGCAGCTTTGATTTCGAACCGGAATTCACCGCCAAAATCCTGAAACGCAACTTCCGCATTTATGAAGTGCCGATCGACTTTACACCGCGCTATTATCACGAAGGAAAAAAGATCAAGGCGACTGATGGCTTGATTGCCTTCTGGACGTTGATCAAATATCGTTTTGTAGATTAATCAAGCTGGAGCTTCTGCTGAGCGCATATCCTGAATCAGAAGCTGCAATGTTTCCTGTCCGCGGTAGACATTTTTATTAAACTTGCCCATCACGTCAATTTTTTCCGGCAATTCTGGTTGCCGGTTGCCTTGGCGAAAAGCTACCCCGTCAATAAACGCGCTGTCATTCGATTTCAGTTTCAGCGACAGGTGTTCGCCTCCACCAATCAGTTTTGAAGAGACAACGGTCAAATTACGAATCAGGAAGATCGGTTCACGGTTTTCAGCGCCGAAAGGTTCAAATTCCGCGATTTCGTCCAGCAACGACTGTCGCAGGTAATCCAGGGTGAGCTCCATCTCGGCTGTTATACTGGGAATCAGCTGGATTCCTTCCAGTTCCTCTTCAGCCAGCGCATTCATCCGCTCAATCAGCAATGGCCAGTTTTCTTCTGAGATGGTCAAACCGGCCGCCATCGCATGTCCGCCATATTTCATCATTAGTTCGGCGCATTGATCCAGCGCTCTGATCATATTGAATTCTTCGATGCTGCGGCAGGAAGCGTGAATCATGCCATCATCGATTGCTCCTACGATTGCCGGACGATAGAAATGTTCAGCAACTTTGGAAGCTGCCAACCCGACTACGCCGCGATTATAACTGGCGTGAGCGGACGCCGCTACCATGGGCAGCGGATCCTGCCCGATATCGTTGATCGCCTGTGCCTGTATGGTGCGCGTCACTTCCTGGCGCTGTCGGTTTTTGTCATTGAGCTCAACCGCCAGCAACCTGGCTTCGCTGAGCGTTTCACTCATCATCAGGCGAAATGCCTGGTCAGCGGTTTCCAGCCTGCCCGCCGCGTTGAGCCGCGGTCCAAAGCTGAATCCGATTGTCCGCGAGTTGATGCGGGCGGGATAAATCTGGCTGACTTCGGAAAGCGCATGAATGGCTGGGCGGTCAGTTTTGCGTAACAGATCCAGCCCGCTTTTTACCAGACAGCGGTTTTCACCGGTCAGCGGCACCACGTCGGCAACTGTGCCGATCGCTACCAGGTCGAGCCAGTCGCGTGCGTCGAGTTTTTGTTCAGGATGACTCTTGATAAGCGCGTCAGCCAGCTTGAAAGCCAGCCCGACACCAGCCAGGTGTTTGTAGGGGTAGTTGTCTCCCGGCTTCCTGGGGCAAATCACCGCAACTGCGTCAGGGATCTCATCGCCCGGTTCATGGTGATCTGTGATGATCATCTCCATCCCGCGAGATTTCGCATAGCTGACTTCGTTTGGCGAGCGGATTCCACAATCGACTGTGATCGTGAGCGCAATCCCATCGGACTGGAGGTGATGAATTGCCTCTTGATTGACACCATACCCCTCTTCAAAGCGGTTTGGGATATAGGAAATGACGTCAGCGCCCAGTTTTCGCAGCACCTGAATCAGCAGTGCAGACGCGGTTACTCCGTCCACATCGTAATCGCCGTATACTGCAATTTTCCGCTTTTCCAGAAGTATGCGGTTGATAAAATCCACCGCTTCCTGCATCCCATCCAAAAGGAAAGGACTGTGCAGCGGACCGGACTGGCGCAGGTAGAGATAACCTTCATCGCGGTCGAAAATTCCGCGGTTGCTCAACATGCGCTGTTGAACCCGGGGAAAAACCGCCAGGTCATTATCAAGACCGTTTTGGTGAGGGGAAAGTACTTTCCAGCGGGTTAATGGCTGCATTTTTATTGAGGTTTCCGTTCCTGTTTTTCTATAAAGATGCGTTGAACGCGTGCGCTGATTCCGCAGGTGACTTCATAATTGATGGTATTCCAGTGCTTCGCGAGGTCATCCGCGCTCAACGAGAGCCCGCCATCGTGGCCGATCAGCGTCACTTCATCCCCAATTTGCGCGTCCGGACAATCGCTCAAATCAACCATGCACTGATCCATGCAGATTGTCCCGATCACAGGCAACATCCTGCCCCGCATGATCACGTGGTTGCCAGTGGTGCGCCGGAACCCGTCCGCATAACCAACCATAATGACGCCCACTCGTAAATCGGGTGTGCTCACCTGGTACCGTCCCCCATAGCTGACCTGTTGCCCCTGATACAGCGTTTTAATGGATGCCAATTCAGTTTTCCAGCATAATGCCGGCTGAAATTCAGTTGGCAGAACGGTCTCAGATGAGGGGTTCAAACCGTACATAGCGATGCCGGCGCGCACATGGGTACAGCGCTCAAGTTGCTGGTGAAAGAGAGCACCAGCCGAATTAGAGAGGTGAATTATATGGGGAAGCTGACCTTTCACAGCCAACCGATTCAAAAGTGCGCTGAAGCGGTTCTTCTGCCGGTCTGTGGGCGCGGCATCGGTTTCATCCGCTTTAGCAAAATGAGAGTAAATCCCTTCAAAATCAAAAACTTTCTGCTTGGTGACAGCGTCAACCAGCGTATCCGCCTGCTCTGACTCAACGCCAAGACGCCCCATCCCTGTGTCAACTTTGACATGGACTTTGAGTTTTCTCCCGTTCCCAATCTCAGATGCATATTCAGCCACCTGGGCTGGATCAAAAACTGTCACGGTCAAATTCTGTGCGATAATCCAGGAAACCTCTTTGGCTGGCACCCTGTCAAAGATCAGAATCGGTGCAGTAATACCCTGATATCGCAGGGATAGCGCCTCGCTCAGCCGGGCAACTGCCAGACCGCTGCATCCCGCTTCTATCGCAGCCTGTGCACAAGCCAAAGCGCCATGCCCGTAAGCGTTGGCTTTGATCACCGCGATCACGGATTTGCCGCTTGTTTCGGAGATCAACCGCAGGTTGTTTCGAATGGCTGCAAGGTTAATTTCAGCACGGCATTCCCCTGTTGAGGCGCGTGGTTCAAGGTCATTGGTTGTTTGGGGAGATTGCATACAACGATTTTACCATTCCGTGTGCTGACGGGAATTGCGGTGGCTTTATAATAGGGTCACAGTGAGCAAAGGGAACAAAAGGGATTGAAGAGATGAAAGAACAAATTCGAGCAAAATTTGAAGCTTATCGTGACGAAATGTTGGAGGATCTGGCAGCGCTGGTTGCGATCAACAGCGTGCGCGGAACTACTACCGAAAAATACCCGTTTGGCGAAGCCCCGGCAAAAGCACTGGAGCTGGCGTTGGCGCAAGGCGAGCGCATGGGATTTACCACTGAAAATGTAGATTACTATGCTGGAACCATCGATCTGGGGACTACAGAACGCATGATCGGCGTGCTGGCACATCTGGATATCGTCCCGGCTGGTCAGGGGTGGGCGTCCGACCCGTTCACGTTGACACTGCGCAACAATCGTTTGTATGGTCGCGGGGTGGTGGATGATAAAGGGCCGGTGGTGGCTGCGCTTTACGGCATGCGAATTCTGCGTGACCTGCAGGTGCCGCTCAATAAGCGGATTCGTCTGATTTTGGGAACCAATGAGGAGCTTGGCTCAGCCTGCATGAAATATTATGCTGAACATCGTCCCATTCCTGAATGTGGTTTCACGCCGGATGCGGATTATCCGCTGATCAATGGCGAGAAAGGCAACTTCCTCACTATCCTCTCTTTTCCGAATGAATCCACACCTGTTCGGTCAATTCAGGGCGGAGAAGTTTTCAATGCGGTTCCGGCTTTCTGCGAAGCGGTGCTGGATGGAAAACAGGTCGATCTCGATGCGTTGCGTGCATCGGTTAATACGGCTGATACGCTCGGTTTTCAACCGGAATTCTCCCGCGATACCGATGGGAATATCCATATGATCACGCGTGGGTTTGCTTCTCATGGCAGCCTGCCGCACCTCGGGAAGAACGCAGTTGTTTCCTGCGCGTTGATTCTGGTCAACTATCTGGGCAGGAGCGCCGGAAAAATGCTGCGATTCGTTGCCGAATCGATCGGAAGGGAAACTGATGGGCGTACACTGGGGCTCAAATCCGAGGATGCACTCTCTGGTTCACTGACCTTTAACCTGGGTTGGATTCGCTATAACGCCGACGAACAGAAACTGGGGATTGACATCCGTTTTCCGATCTCGCTCAGTCTTGCGGATATGACTTCAATCTATCGCAAAATGACCGAAACACACAAAATCAGTTTTGAAATTTCCAGCGCTTCTGAACCACATTATGTCCCGCGTGATCACGAAGTTGTCAAGCGGCTGATGGCAGCTTATCGTGAGGTAACCGGTGACGAACAGGCGCAGCCAATGGTGATTGGCGGCGGAACCTATGCCAAAAAACTGGGGAAAAACTTCGTGGCGTTCGGGCCGGATTTCGTCGGTATGGAGTCAACCCAAATTCATAATGTGGACGAACACATCAGTCTGGAACGTTTTCTTGATCACTGCGTGATCTGCACCATGGGAATGATGCGGTTGGCGATGGATTGACCTTCATTAGCCTGATGAGCGAAAATTCCCTTGTTGGTTGGGGAAATAAGGGTATAATAGGCAACATTATTCGGGGCATGGCGCAGCCCGGCTAGCGCGCTTGCATGGGGTGCAAGAGGCCCTGGGTTCAAATCCCAGTGCCCCGACTGAAAACAAAGTGTTTGCTTTTCTTTTATTGGTATAGCTGTGATCTTCCTTAATAATTACACTCAAACATTTGGTAATTGGATTGTTAAATATTACCAGTCATATACCAAGGTATAATTGGAATTGTTATGAAAAAATATTACTCTTGGAAAAACTTAGCTATATTTCATGATGATTTTTTAAGTACCTCTGCTATCGAACCAGAATCCGTAGATTTGATTGTGACTTCTCCCCCCTATAATGTTGATATCAAATACAACAGTCATGACGATCAAATGAATTATGATGATTATTTAAAATTTTCTCACGATTGGATGACTCAAGCTTATAAATTTGCTAAGACATCTGGCCGCTTTTGTCTAAATGTGCCCCTAGATAAAAATAAAGGAGGTCAACAAAGTGTCAGTGCAGATTTAACGTTAATTGCAAAAGAAGTCGGTTGGAAATATCACTCTACTATTATTTGGAATGAGGGAAACATTTCTCGCAGGACTGCTTGGGGATCATTTAAGTCAGCCACAGCCCCTTATGTTATTGCTCCGGTAGAGGTGATTATTATTTTATTTAAAGACCGATGGAAAAAGACAAAATATGATCGCGATACCGATATTACTAAAGAAGAGTTTATGGCTTGGACTAACGGAGTTTGGTCATTCAATGGCGAATCTAAGAAACGAATAGGACATCCTGCACCTTTTCCTATAGAATTACCAAGACGGTGTATAAAATTATTTTCGTTTGTTGGTGATACAATTCTTGACCCCTTTCTGGGGAGTGGTTCCACTCTTATAGCTGCTGGAGAAACCGAGAGAATAGGCATCGGTTTTGATATTGATGATAATTACTGTGAATTAGCAAAAACGAGAATTGAAAAGACCTTATCTATTAATCAGTTAAATCTTGAATTTAATTGATGATGGTAAGTCATAGCACTTAAATCCGAATTCACGTGGGCGGTTCTTGTATTTTTTTTATGGTTAAATCATTTCAGAGGATTGTATTGCATGTTCTTACATAGGTTTTACATAATATTTACAACTTGTAAGTATTTAATACTTTAACGTAAAAAATAAGGGGATTTAGAGTATATATAAAGAATATAATAATTAAAATAATTATTTATATAAATTAT
>JAAZKE010000077.1 GCA_012799995.1 Chloroflexota bacterium
ATGTTGTAACAATGCGCTGGCAATCCCATGCTTTCGGTATTCCTGATCAACGCAGACATTGGCGATCAGATATCCTGTACCTGCGTGTGTGGTGGCTGGGAAAAGGTGAGTGGTTCCTATGATTTTCTGCTCGTTGGAAACGGCAACGTATCCCAACAGGTTGAACTCAAAAGCTGTGAGAAAACCACCTGGAAACCGGTTGTTTACCCTGTAACTGAGTTCATTTAATCGGTCTATAAACTGCTGCCCGTCTGGGTCAATAAACTCCTGAAAACTCGCTTTGATCAGGTCGGCAATTGGGCGAAGATCGGTTTGGACGTTAATTTCCCTGATTGTAAATTGTGCAGGCTTTTCAGTCATGTTGATTTTTTTGTCTTTTCTTCATAATCAGCGTGAGCAGAAAAGGGTAGAGTCCAGTGATCCATAAACCAATCATGGAGTAGCGAATGAAGGCGCCGACATTGACACCAAAAGCAGCTTCCAGCGGGCTCTTCAGCAGGATGCGAATTGCCAGAATCATGGCTATCCCAACAACACCGATGAGAATTGCGGGAAAAGAAACGCCAACTTCGCGAAAATGGATTCTCCTGCGATCCCAATACCAGCCAATCAACGCTCCGCCGGTCACCCCAAAAGCTTCCATCGCGTTCTTGAGCAGCATACGATCCGTCTCTATTGGGTAGGGTTTCAGCAGCACAAAGGCTGTTCCGGCGGCAATTACCCCAAATCCGATCAGGAAGATGGTTTTATCAACCTCGGGATGACTGTCCAACGCTGCCATGATTCTATGTACCAAAACCAGCAATACCAGCCCAATCAGGAAAGAAACGATCACATCCAACGGAGTGTGAACCCCCAGATAAACCCGGGAGAAGGCGATCAGCAGGATAAAAACCCATAAAATAATTTTTGTCAGCCTGTGTTTGGAAAAATATTGTGCGGCGGCACCATAGACACTGACCGCATTGGCAGTGTGACCGCTGGGGAACGAGTAGCCGGTGGCAGAACCTACCGCTCCTTCAACGGGAATAATCCGCGGTTCGCGCAGCCATGGGCGCAGGATCATGAAAGTGACTTTCAACAGGTTGTTTACAATCACCGCAGGCAAAAAGCTCATACTTATTGTAATGGCAAGCCGTTTGTTGAAAATCCAGTAGAGCAGGCAGATCAACGGCAGAAGTACTGTTTCTTCACCAAAACGGGTGATCGCCAGAAAAAAGGTATTCAGAAAGGGTGTTCGCAAGGATTCAATTATCAGTAAAAAGCCCAAATCTGCTGAAGTCATACGGGAGCTCCGGATTTTTCTTTGAATTCAAACCAATTGGGTTATTATAATCTTATAAAAAGTCAGCCGATCAGCGGCTGAATGGATCAAAGGGGAAATGATGGATAAATTTGATTTGATAGTGATCGGCGCAGGACCGGGTGGTTACGTTGCAGCTGTTCGAGCTGCTGAACTGGGATTGAAGACTGCGATTGTAGAAAAAGATCAGCTGGGTGGCGTCTGCCTGAATTATGGCTGTATTCCATCGAAATCTCTGTTGAAGAACGCTGAAGTTGTTCGGACGTTGCGCACTGAATCCGATGTTTATGGAATCAAAATGAAAGATTTTGAGGCGGATTTTGGAGTGGCAGTAGACCGCAGCCGTAAGGTATCCAAACGGCTGAATCAGGGCGTGAATTTCTTAATGAAAAAAAACAAGGTGGCGGTTTTTGAAGGGAGTGCCTCTTTCCTCGATAAAAACTCCATTGAGGTTGAGCTAAGGGATGGAGAAAAGCTTACGCTGAAAGCGGATCATTTCATCGTAGCTACCGGAACACAGGCGGTAGAGCTTAAGGCTTTTCCTTTTGATGGTGAACGAATTTTGAATTATGAACAGGCAATCACCAATAAAGTTCCCATCAGTCCAATTGTCATCGTTGGCGGTGGTGCGGTTGGGGTGGAATTTGCCACGGTCTGGCGAGGATATGGCTATGAGGTAACGATCGTGGAGATGCTGGATCACCTGGTGCCGAATGAAGATCCGGAAGCATCCGCAGCCTTGGAAAAAGCGTTTAGGAAACAGGGAATCAAGGTGTTAACCTCCACAGCCCTTGAAAAAATTGAGAAGAAAAAAGACCACATTGAAGTTACGATTCGAACAGAGAAAGGCGAAGAGACTTTTCAGGCTGGACAGGCGTTGATTGCGGTTGGTTTCAGAGCTGTTCCCGATACGCTGAACCTGCAAGCTGCCGGCGTGGAAACTGATAAAAAAGGTTGGATTGTAACCGATGGATTTGGGAAAACCTCGAATGAGTCAGTTTACGCGGTAGGCGATGTGACCGGTAAAATGTTGTTGGCACACGCTGCCTCGGCAATGGGGAGAATTGCGGTTGAAAAGATCGCAGGATTAAACCCCGAACCATTTAACAATGATCTGATTCCGCATACAACCTTCAGCTATCCACAGGTTGCTGCTTTTGGTGTCAGCGAAAAAGAGGCTGAAAAACGTAATATTCAGGTTGGAATCGGCAAAGCGTTGTTCCTTTCAAACGGGAAAGCGCTGGGGATGGGAGATCATGACGGATGGGTCAAGCTGATCTTCAACAAAAAGGATGATCAGCTGATTGGTGCGGTGTTGGTTGGTGCTGAGGTAGCTGAATTGCTGCCTGAGTTGACGCTGGCTGCAACGAAAAAGCTGACCGCTGCGGATTTGCTTTCCAATGTACATACCCACCCGACTCTTGGCGAAGTTGTTTGGGAAGCGGTAGAAGCCTATACCCTGTCCAAAGAATCCGGGAAATAACGCGACTTTGAGTGTATCCTGTTTTATGCGCATTGCTGAAAGGCTACTCTGACTGCCATGATCAATGACCGACAACCTGAAAAACCGGTTTCACGTTCTTTCCACAATTGGGGAGCAGCGATTTGGTTTTCGCTGTCCAGTTCATTTTTGCTGTACAGTTTTTTCAAAGCCGGTGATGAAGTGGTCAGCAGGCGTGAGCTGGCGATCAGTATATTTGTCTCCATCGTGGCTTTGTTTCTTGTTCTGGTAATATTTTCGCGATTGAAACGTACCAACCTTCAGCGTGGACTTGCGCTCACTGCAGCGTTGATTCTGGGGATGATTCTCTCAGTGACCTTCACACCAAAGGTGTTTCCTGATTTTCTGATTATTCGGAATTTGGAAATTCAGGTATTGGAGCGAAATGATCAGACTGAGACCAGCCTGGTTTGGGCGTATTGGGCTGAACATTCCGGATCGGAAGAGGAAATTCCTCAGGCTTTCAAAGACATCAGTTTTTCGAACTTTGAAGTAAGCGGATCCTGGAGCCAGGTTGAAGGTCAGCCATTAAAATCAACCCAAACGGGTGACTCCCTTCACTTTCAGCCGCGGGGGATTCATTTTCATCGACCGGTGATCACCATGCTTTCCGAGGGCGGCAAAGCGCTGGTTGAGGTGAACTTCAACGGCAGGCGCAGTTTTTATCACCTGAATGGACTTGACAGCGATCCATTGATCATTGATGAGATAGCGCCTTCTACCGTGGATTTGATTGCCTCCCTTTTTTTGTACATAGTTGCTTTTTCCGGACTGCTTTACGGGTTGTTGTTAATCCTGCTGAGCTTGGTTCCCCGCGCCCCCGCACATTTCTATACTTCTGATGAGTTGCCTGATCAGGCGGATCATTCCGTTGAAAGACCTTTTCTGGTTCTGTTGCTTTCTTTTTTTATTCCGATTGTAATTTTGCTTGGGATCTTACTGTTGCTGCAGGTAACTCCTTTCGGTGATCGAACCTTTTTGAGGATTGATATGGGCAGACAGTATGCCGCCTTTCTCGGCTCGCTCAAATGGATTTTATCCGGTGAGAATGACCTTTTTTATACCTTCGGAAAAGGGTTGGGCGGATCGATGATATCACTGGTTGCCTATTATCTTGCTAATCCGATCAATTGGCTGGTAGCCCTTTTTTCGACCGAAATGGTTCCATTCGCAATCACGTTGTTAGTTCTAATTCGCTGCGGCTTATGCGGGCTGACTTCCGCTGTCTATTTTCGTACAATCGGTCTGAAAGACTGGAGCTCTCTGATTTTTTCAACCGCCTACGCATTAATGTCTTATGCAATGGTCAATGCGGAAAACTATTTTTTTATTGATGGGATGATTTTCCTGCCACTTGTCGGCATGGGAGTGGAAAAGATGGTTAAAAGACGGACAGGGTGGGTCTTTTTATTTTCCCTGACCGCGATTCTTTTTATTCAGTTTTACATGGCTTATATGGTGGCGCTTTTCTCGTTCTTGTTGCTGTGTTATCTGCTGATCATGCAACAAAAAATTTATATAGGAAAAATGATAAAGATTTCCCTGCAATGGTTGGGATGGAGTATTTTAGCATTAGGTCTTGCAGCCATCGTGTTATTACCGGTTGTGAATCAACTGGTTGTTGGACCCAGCCGAATTACTCTGCCAGAGTTTCTGTTGAAAACCAACTTTCCTTTGCAGAACCTGCTGACCAGGAATTTGGCGTTAGCCTATAAGCCCATTGAGATTGAAACCGGATTGCCGTTCGTTTACAGCGGCAGCGTGATCACCTTTCTGGTGATTTCGTTCCTTTTTAACCGGGAAATTTCCATTCTGGAAAAAGTAACCTCAATCGGAATTTTGGGAATCTTCCTGCTCAGTTTTTACCTTCGTCTGCTGGACTTGGCTTGGCATGGGTTTTCACAACCGATCTGGTGGCCGCATCGTTATGCATTTATCTTCACTTTTTGGATGATCCGCATGGCAGCGCGCAGTTGGCTGCGTTGGAGAGGAATTGATCGAAATGCAATTCTGGTAGTTGGCGTAGTTACACTTTCCTTTATTCTGGTAGCAATCCTTATTAGTGTGAATCCCATTTCCACTTTCGCCATTTTTCTGGAAGTTAGTGCTGTATTTATTTGTCTTGGTTTGTTTTTTTATTATATCAGGCCTATGGGGAAAAGGGGGACTTACTTCTGGCAGGCTCTTTTTCTGCTGAATACAACGATTTTGGCAATCAATGCTTTTTCCATTTTGCGGATCAATCTGCAGGATCATAGAGTTTATTCAGTAGCTAAATGGAAAGATCAGTCAAAAAATACTGTGTCACTGCTGACATATTTGGATTCTCAGGATAATTCTTTCTATCGGATTGAAGACTTAACGCATCTGAATGAAAACGAACCGCTGTTATTCTCTTATGGCGGACTTTCTCATTATTCGTCAACCGTGAACTGGCAGACGGTGCGCTATCTTGGAAGTTTGGGCGTTAGTCAACTAAATTTTAGTACGCGCTACGACCCCGGTGTCCCCATGGCAACCGATAGCCTTACAGGAATCCGTTATTTGATTGCTCTCCCCTGCAAACAAAAGAAACCATATCAAATTATCTATAGCGAGGGCGGGAAATCAATCTACCAAAACGATCTTGCTTTGCCGCTGGCATTTAACGCCGTCAATGTTGGTAGCCGCCTGGATTTTTCCGTGACCGAGGATATCTTCGAACGGCTCAATCGAATTTTCGCAACCCTCACAGGAGATGAAGATCAGCAGATTTACACCCCGGTTCCCTTTGGAAAAAGCCAGTCTGATGATGGTGAGACCGAGATCTGGCAGCTTGAACCGCAGAAGGCGGGATACCTCTATGCCTGGTTTGAAGCACCTTCAGACTACCCCACCAGTGCAAAAATAAATGATTCCGATTTTAGCAAACGATTCAATGAGAACCGTTTTGGGGTGGCATTGTTGGGAGAGGTTGCGCCTGGTGATCAGATTTTGTTCACTTTCAACACTCCGCCAGATTTCAACGGAAGAAGGCAGCCAGCAATCTACAGTGAATCACTGGAAGTGCTGCGGGACGCTGTCAGCACCTTAACCCGGCTTCCCATAGAGCTTTCTCGCGACGCTTCCTCCCGAATCAGCGGCAGCTGGAAGAGCGCACCCGCAGGATCATATATCGTGCTCTCATTCCCGTATGAAGCGGGTTGGCAGTTGCGTGTGGATGGTACTGAGACCGAGCTGCTTACCGCTGTCGGTGGATTGATGGCTTTTCAGGTCCCTGACACAGCTGCTCATCAGTTTGAGCTGGATTATATACCTCCAGGTTTCACGCTGGGGAGGTGGATTTCGGTTGCTTCGCTGATACTGGCGTTAATTCTGTTTACTTTTCAAAGATGGCAAGCCAGACGGACGATCACCGGGCGGGCTGGAATTGCCAATCCCATGGAGATCTGAGCAAGTGGTTGTTAACCCTACTCTGAATTCTTCGAAAATCGGACGCCAGCCTTTGAACTGGCTGATGACAATACTATCCTTCTTTCTCCCAATAGCACTCCTGCTGATTGTGCTGGCATGGCTGAGAGTAACTCCTTTTGGCAATAAAACGTTCCTGATTCATGATATGAATCAAATGTATTCCGATATGCTGGCCTATCTGAACACGGTCGTCAGTGGTGAAAACGACCTGACTTATACTTTCAGCAAAAATCTGGGTGGCGATTTTCTTGGAATTGCTGCCTATTACATTGGCAATCCGCTTAATTTTCTGATCACCCTTTTTCCTCATATTAACCTGCCACTGGTCATAACGCTGCTGGTGCTGTTGCGTTATGGGATCGCGGGGCTCACTATGAACCTCTTACTGAGGAAAACAGGCGCGCTCGAAGGACTGGACAGCCTGATCTTTTCCAACGCTTATGCCTTAAGCGCATATATGGTAATCAATTCCGAAAACCTGCATTATACCGATGGCGTTGCGTTATTGCCGCTGATTTTGTTGGGGTTGCACTGTTTGCTGAAGCAGGGAAGACCGTTTTTGTATCTGCTGGCGTTGGCATTTGCGATTTGGGTGAACTACTACATCGGGTTCATGATTTGTCTGTTCGTGGTTTTATTTGCCATGCATCAAAACCTGGTTGCAATGACGGTATTGCGAAGTATGAGCCGGAAAAGGCTGCTGATGTTTTTCTCCGCATCGTTGTTGGCAGGTGGACTGACTGCCATCCGGCTTCTCCCGGCGCTGTTACAGCTGGCTGACGGGCAGAAATCACCTCAGACCAACGCGATGAATTTCTCTTTTCAGTTCGGGCTGCTTGATTTTCTCTCGCGCAACGTTACCGCTGCATTTGACGATTTCCAAATCAAATTCGGATTGCCATCAATCTACTGTGGCGTAACGCTCACGGCGCTGGCTCTGCTATATTTCTTGAACACCCGTTTTTCGGCTCGCGAAAAGTTCCTGAAACTGGCATTCTTCCTGGTGATGTTTTTGAGTTTCAACGTCCGCATTCTGAACCTGATCTGGCATGGCGGCAGTGAACCAATCTGGTGGCAATATCGCAATGGATTCCTGTTCGTTTTCCTGACTGTATGGACCGCGGCGGAATGCTGGCGCGAACGGGAAGGGATCTCCCGCTGTGCGCTGTGGCTGATTCCACCGGTGTTGGCAGTTGCCGTGGGCATTTATCTTAAGCGCTACACCTATATAAAACCCGCGTTCCTGATCGCTGACGTGCTGATTATGATGACTATGGTCGGATATCTGTCAATGTTTTCAGAGCGAAAAGAACGATCCATTGAAAATTTGGGAGTAGGTGTTCTCACGTTCGGAATTTTGGTCGTGAATGCAGGCGCGATATTGACTCAGAACCTCAGCGCCGCAACCACCGTGGAAGAATTTGAACGTGAGTATAACCGCACTCAATCGTATCTAACCAATCTCAAAATGGAGGATGCCAGCTTCTATCGGATTGAAAAAAACTTTGAACGCACCATTAACGATGCGTTGCAGTTTGGGTATAACGGCCTCTCTCATTACTCTTCTACGGCGAAACCGGCAGTATTGAAATTCTTTGAGCGTATCGGGCTTAATCAGACGCAGTATTGGACACGTTATGGGCAGGGGGGAACAGCCTTCGCAGACAGTTTATTGGGGGTGAAATATCTGCTATGGGAACCTGATTCGATTAAAAAAGGCTACCCGGTATTGGAAGATGGCGCGGTTCAGTTGTTACAGAACCCGAATGTCTTTCCGATCGGTTTTGTGACCGGGAAGTCGGCTGTGCTGGCAGAAGTCCCGCAGAACAGAAATGTATTTGAGAATCAAAACCGGATTTTTGCAGCCTTGCAGGCAGATCTTTCCGCTGAAACGGAAATGTTGCTGACACCCATCCAGTCAAAGCTGTTTGTGAGTGAAAATGTATCAGGCACACCCGCGGATGCTCCAGGGCAGACGCGCTATCAACGGCTTGATTTGTCGCAGCCTGCCTGGCTTGAATGGCAAATTACGCCTGAAAAGGAGGGACCCGCCTATGTCTACTTCATCACCGATGTGCGTAAAAATGCAGATACTGCAGAGGTGTTCTGCGATGGCCGCTCACTGGGCAAATTCCTGAGTGTTGATCGATTTGGAATTCTGCCGTTGGGATCAATGGCTGCCGGGAAAACGGTGAACCTTCGCGTTGAATTGCTTGACGAGACGCTTACGATTGCGGAGCCGCTGTTTTACAGTGAGAACGAAGCTGCCCTAAAAAAGTTAGCTGTAGGGATAAGTGACAGGGGGATCGCAATGACAGGCGAAAGCAGTTCCCATCTGGTCGGGGCGCTGCCTGCACTTGGACAAGATGGATATGCACTCTTTTCCATTCCCTATGAGGACGACTGGAAGATTACGGTCGATGGAGAGCCACGCCCAACGATTGATGTATTTGCAGGGTTGATGGCAGTGCCGGTTCACACTGGAGAGTGTGAAATTGATCTCAGGTACGTGCCGCAGGGAACAGAGATTGGCCGTACGATCTCACTCGTCAGCCTGTTCGTTACGTCAGGTTGGTTTTTTCTGAAAAAAACGCAACCGGCTCGCTAACCGAACCGGTTATTTGGAAATATTAAAACGGATGTTCAGAATATCACCGTCTTTTACCTGATATTCTTTCCCTTCCAACCTCAGCTTTCCCTTTGCCTTGACCTCATTCATATTCCCAAGCTCAATCAGATCCTGATAGGAAACCACCTCGGCGCGAATGAATCCTTTTTGCAGGTCAGTGTGAATCACTCCGGCAGCTTCTGGTGCGGTCGCGTTTTGTTTCACGGTCCAGGCGCGGCATTCGTCTTCACCGGTGGTGAAGAACGAAATCAATTGTAAAAGGCTATAAGAAAGATGAATTACACGGTTCAATCCAAGTTCGGTTATGCCGTATTCATCCATGAACATCTGAGCGTCCTCTTCCGATAACTGTGCGAGTTCCATCTCAATTTTGCCGCGGATTGATTCGATCTGGGTATTCTCAAACATCGGCTTGATTTCCGGAACCGGTTGTGTTTCATCCAGGTTCAGCAGGATCAACACCGGCTTTCGCGAGAGTAGTCCAAAACCGGAGATTGTTTTTTCTTCATCTGCGTTCAAAGTGAGCGTTCGCAGTGGCTTTTCCTCAACCAGACAGGCTTTGAGCCGCTCGAATAGTTGAATTTCGCGATCAATCATGCTTTTATCGCGCCCGCCCCCTTTGCGTTTCTCCTCATCCAGTCGTTCGAGTTTTTTCTCGATTGAGATCAGATCGTTGAGTATGAACTCATTTTCCATTGTCAGGATGTCACGTTCGGGGTCGATGCTGCCTGCGGGGTGCGGTACCAGTTCGTTTTCGAAAGCGCGCACCACATGAATGAACCCGTCCATTTGAGTGAGTTTGTTCAGCAGTTCACCGGAAATGCCGCTTTTCCCAACACCACTGTCCAATCCTGCAATGTCAGCGTAGCTTACTTTTGCATAAATTTTCTTTTTAGGATTGAACATTTCCGTAAGAACATCAACGCGTTCATCCGGTACGTCAACAGTTGCGTCATGAATTTCAATTCTTCCGGTAACGGTGCCGATCGGTTGGGTTCCGCGGGTCAATGCATTGAAGAGCGTGGTTTTACCGCTCTGAGGTAATCCAAACATTCCCAGTTTCATTGGTGTAAATCTCCTTGACCCCCAGAATATTTTTGAGTAGAATTCTATAGCTATGCCGAAGTGGCGGAACTGGCAGACGCGCACGACTCAAAATCGTGTACCTTGTGTATGTGGGTTCGATTCCCACCTTCGGCACTCAGATTATATCATAGCGGTTCTCATAAAAATCGCCCGTGTGGGCGGTTCTCCATTTTAAACGCTACGCTGAAGTATGTTAAAATTCAGGCTTAATATGCTATACTTTTTTGAGGAACGACGTGTGAAAGCCCTGCTGATCAAAGGAATCCGATGACCTCGATGAATCCTGGATTGATCATAATTCTGATTGTAGTGCTTATTTTGCTCGTCTGTTATCTGTTGCGGAACAGACTTCATTTAATACCTCTGTTTCAAAACAATCCCCGCCAAAAAGACCTGAACAGTCACCTGATCGAAGCTTATGAAAGTGGATCGATTGTCCATCTGGATGCAATGCAGGCGGATGAAACCTCCCCGGTAAACGCTTCTTCTTTGATTGCCCTCGAAGCTGTTGAGACGCTCAGTCACCGTTTTTCTGCTGCGGATCAATCTCCGATGGTGACGGGCAACAGTCCGCTGGTTCATACGATCATGCGGGATGTCGCTGCGGAAGCCTTCCGCAAGGCAGGTCTTGAGAATGAGTTTGAACCGGAAAAGATTGAATTTGCCGGTTTTGACTCGCATCTCCATCAGGCGGTAGCGCTGAGTGTGCTTGAAGATGAAACGATGCCACTGCATGTCAACATCGGGACGATTGGTGCCGAAATTGCGCTTCAGGACATGATGTTCCGTGGCGAGGAAGCAATTTTACTGGCGGGAGATGATCTTACCGGACAGGCGGTGGGAATGGTGGTTGCGGATGACCTGTCTATTGGCGAGGAGTTGTTTGAACTACCAGCCCGGCTGCAAGTGAAACAAACTGAATACCGGATTGAGCCGGCATTGCTGGCGATGGACGTGTTGCGCTGGGTATTTCTGGCCGCGTTAGCGGCTGGAGCTGTGATGATCCTGCTGGTTTAAGGGACAGGCGATGAATGCTTCGGTAAAGTCGAAATGGATTATGGGAATTGCGATAGGGGTTGGGATATTTGTCCTGTCTTCAGCCTGGCTTTCGCTTGATTCGATCCGCGTTATTCGAAGCGAACTGTTCCAATGGGCGGCGATTGTCAGCGCGTTTTTACTGGCATTGGGAATTCTTGATTATATGCTGTCACGACTGCGCCATATTGGCAATCGCAGTGCCGGTTTTTTCCATAATTTCCTCAGTTTTGCGATTTTTCTGGTTGTAATAATCTACGGGTTTTCGAATCAAAACAGAGCGCTGTTGAATGAAGCGATTCTGAAAATCCAAACCGCAATGGAAGCGACATTGGCTGGTCTGGTTACGATC
>JAAZKE010000078.1 GCA_012799995.1 Chloroflexota bacterium
AAGATCATTTCGACGCTGTTTGGCGACCCGTTGCCGGAAAACATCTGGTTCCTGTACCTGATCCTTTTCTTGTTTGTGTTGGTGCTCTATATCTCGTTCCAGTTGCAGTTTTCGCGCACCGGTCGATCCTGGGAAGCGATGCGCGACGATGAGACTGTTGCACAGGCCTGCGGCGTTAACACCCGCTCTTACAAAGTGCTTGCCATTATTATTGGCGCGGTCATCGCTGGAGCTGCAGGCGCGATTTATGCCTCGCGTAACACTTACATTGGCCCGGGGGAATATGGTTTTATGGTTTCGGTAAATGCGCTTTCGGTCGTTGTTGTCGGCGGGATGGGTTCCATCCCCGGCACGCTCCTCGGTGCGTTGATTATCAAAGGGATGCCCGAATTTTTACGTGACCTCGACAATTACCGTATGCTGGTATTTGGAGCGTTGCTTGTGATTATGATGGTGCTGCGACCGGAAGGGTTACTGCCGGTAAAACGGCGCAAACTTTCAGTGAAACCGGAATCGATTGACGTTTTGAAAGAGGATCTCCGCCCATGACACCTACCTCAAATTACGTATTGGAAGCGGATAGAATCACGATCAAGTTTGGCGGTCTGACAGCAGTCAATAATGTCAGTTTGAAGGTTCCTTTCCAGTCAATCATCAGCATCATCGGACCGAATGGCGCTGGCAAGACCACTTTCTTTAACTGCATTTCCGGGTTTTATGGTGTGGATACCGGTACTGTCTATTTCCTCAAGCGGCCAATCAATGGCATCCCAACCGATGAAGTTGCCAATATGGGGATCTCGCGAACGTACCAGAATATTCGCCTGTTTACCAATCTGACTGTACTGGAGAACGTCTTGATCGGTCAGCAGCCACGGCTGAAAGCAACCTGCATCGATGCGATGCTCAACACGCTGCGCAACCGGCGTGAGGAACGCCAGTCCATTCAGAAAGCCTGTAACCTGCTTGATTTCGTAGGTTTGAACGCGTATGTGGATGAAGTGGCTAAAAACCTGCCTTATGGGGCACAGCGTCGGCTGGAAATTGCCCGGGCGTTGGGTAACAATCCGCACCTGATTTTACTGGACGAACCTTGTGCCGGCATGAACCCCAATGAGACCGCCTCGATGATCTCCCTGATCAACACGTTGCGCTCTGAATTGAAAATTACGATTGTGCTCATTGAGCACGACATGAAAGTGGTAATGAACATCTCCGATTCGATCATGGTGCTCGATCATGGCGAACGAATCGCGCAGGGCACCCCCGAGGAGATTCAGCGCGACCAACGCGTGATCAAAGCCTATCTGGGAGTGGGCACCGAGAATCTGGTGGAGCGTTACTCCAAGCGGAAACAGGAAAAAGCAGCGCGATTGCAGGCGGACGGGAAGTGAGCATGTATTTCGAAATCAAAAATCTACAGGTTTTCTATCACGCCATCCATGCGCTTAAGGGGATTTCCCTGAAAGTGAACCGCGGGGAAATCGTGGCGTTAATCGGCGGTAATGGCGCCGGAAAAAGCTCAACGTTGAATTCGGTTTCCGGTATCGTCAAACCCGATTACGGGTCTTCGATCATCTATCGCGATGAAGAACTGGTTGGGTTGGCGACAGATACGATCGTTAAGAAAGGGATCGTGCAGGTGCCGGAAGGCCGCCATATCTTTCCCAAAATGTCCGTTCAGGAGAACCTGGAGATGGGCGCGTTTCTGACGACGGATCGTGCTGAGGTCGCTGATGGACTGGAGCGAGTGTTTACGCTGTTCCCGCGCATGAAAGAGCGACGGAACCAGGCTGGTGGGACGCTCTCTGGTGGTGAGCAGCAGATGCTCGCGATCGGCCGCGGACTGATGGGGCGTCCTGACCTGATGTTGCTGGATGAGCCTTCTATGGGACTGGCTCCGATTCTGGTGGAGCAGATCTTTGACATCATCTTTGACATCAATCAGACCGGCACCAGCATCCTGCTGGTGGAGCAGAACGCGCAGATGGCGTTGGCAATCGCTGACCGCGGATACGTGCTGGAGACCGGCGAGATCGTGTTGACCGGCACCGGTGAGGAATTGCTGAACGATCCCAAGGTGCAGGCTGCTTACCTGGGCGTGGAAACGCAGGAAGAAAAGCTCGGCAAAGGCGACTACTACTTCTAATAATCCAGCATGTAAACAGTAAATCGAACATTTTCAAGTTGAATCAGATGAAAAACTTGAAAAGAAAAAGGTCGGTCTTTTACACTGGGAACATATGCTGGTGTTGCTTTTATTGAAGATAATGGTGTGGGTTTTGACGAACGCATTGCAGAAATTCATCGTAAACTCTTATCTTTGCAAGCTGAATCAAATGACTTGATGGAATCCATCTCGCAGAATATGAAGGAGATGGGATTATGATAAAAACGATAAAAAATCAAGGATACATGTGAAATAAATACAGGAAATACTCCTCTAAGAAGGAAACCTGAAATGTACGGAAATTACACTCCGTTTGTAAAAGTCAATAATATTTCAGAATCATCAAGATTCACTATTTTCCTAAAGAATATTACTCATAGGAAGGCTTTAAAAATAATAAAAGCAGTCTAATCCCTAAAGTAACTACTTGTGTTGTTACGATTGAAAGTATTGGGAATAAAAACTCACAATGTCCATTGTAATTGTTTTATAGATCGAGCAATGGATGACATTATTCCAAATAATAATAAAGAATATATATATTATCTATTGAAACATAATGTTCATAAACATAAAATGCCTGACTCAGGAACTGTATCAGGGAGCGAGAATGTCTTAAAGTCGGAATTTTCTAATCATAGAAATAACGGTGATACAAGATAAGAAAAGCGGATCATATTTAGGAACTATTTTGTTAAAATTAGTTAAAGATATGATCGGAGATGCCGCACTTTTTAAACGTGGAAAAACGATTGTAAAAGCACAAATGCATGTAGGTGATGTGCCTGTTACAGATGGTGGTTTAGAGCCTGTGTACTATCACAACAAGGGCAATACCCATATACAGTCGGTGGCTCAGCTGCGAACGCAGGATTTTCAAGATAATATAATGCAAACATATTTGCTTCTAATTATTGATCTTTTGCCGATAGTGAAACAACGCTGTATTACACTTCTTAAAGCATAATAAAGCGAGTTCAGATACTCTTCAAAAAGAAGCGGTACAACCTCATGTTTATACGAAGGATATTAATGCATTGAAACACTTAGTTCCTTAAAATGAGTATTTATAGGCGTTTAGCGATTTGGTGACTCCAATTTTTGAAAAGATGAAAAGACTTCAGATGCTTATAGGATTATCCTTACTGGCGCGAGACCACTTACTACCAGAACTAATGAAAGGTGAAATTGAATTGTAAAGGATGTGAATAAAATGCGCACTGACTATGATGGAGTGAAGTTCTATAGTCGATATGATATGAGTGTGGGATGGGAATTGAAAAAAGCTGAGCCGATTATCATTGACTTTAGCGCTGAAAAAAAGATAGAAGATATCAATGAAATCCTTGAGTTATTTAATATACAGCAGCTATTTGAAATCGGGGTTGCATTACCTGAATGGAACGATGAAGTATTTAACGCTTACAAGAAGAAAACTCAACTTTTCACCGACACTCTTGGTAAGTTTTTTTCTCGAATTAATGACAGTTCTTTTGAAGAATACATACAAGGTGTGGCTATTGGTTATTTAGATGATTTCTGGAAGTTATTTGTTCGATTCAAAGTATATCATCGTGTTTCCGAGGAAAAGTTTGCTGCATATTTGCAGTTACCTGATACAACTTTAAATCAAATTCTAAAACATAAAGACCTTGTTCGTCATTATGATAAACCGTTAGCAAAAGTTTTAAGAAATTCAGATCAAACGTATCAAATGCTGACATCAAATTTTTTGGAAAAGAATGATGTAAATTATTATTTCCCACCAAGTTTTTCTCCCTGTGAATATGAAGGGATTTTTCAGAAATATATTGCATCT
>JAAZKE010000079.1 GCA_012799995.1 Chloroflexota bacterium
AGTAAATGGTACAGTTTTGCTACCAGTTTGAGAAAATTGACGTCGTCCTTGGCATCATAAGCTGCCTGTATGGCAGGGATGAGCTTTTCTGCTTCAGTAACGTCATATCCCTTGTTTTCCGTGGCCTGAACTGCGCCAATCAGAACCATATCTGGAGCTCTTGAACCAGGGACATGTGTATACCAACGATCCCGCTGTTCCTGTATTTCAAGGTTCCCCAAATCAACCTTATCCTCTGTCCAAACGAGGTCTTCCTTACTTTGAAGGATTGGTTTTGCTTCCGTAATTAATTTTTTTGATAATTCCCAAGCTTTCAATTTAAGCCTCACTTTCATTGATCACAATTAGGGTTCTAATGCTGGCAGGTAAGTGTAAAAGAAAAAATCATTGATATTTCTCGTTAACAAAAATGTGAGCGTAAAATGGTTGAAGTAAAGGAGGAGTACAAAATGAACACTTTCATTTGTATCTGCTATCCTAACAACTCATTCAAATGGCGGGCTGCGTAGATTCCACTGGCGGATGCCTGCGAGAGCGAGTGGGTTACTCCGGAACCATCTCCGAGGATGAACAGCCCTTTCACAATGGTCTCGAGATTTTTATCCACCTCTACGCGTGAATTGTAGAATTTGACTTCAACTCCATACAGCAGCGTATCTTCGTTGGCGGTTCCTGGTGCAATTTTATCCAGGGCATAGACCATCTCGATGATGTCATCCAATTGACGCTTGGGAATCACAAGCGACAGATCTCCCGGGGTCGCGTGAAGTGTTGGATGTGTGAAGCATTTTGCCATACGCCGTTCACTGCTGCGCCGTCCCTTGACAAGGTCACCAAAACGCTGAAGCAATACTCCGCCACCCAGCATATTCGATAAACGTGCAATTGATTCGCCATACTCGTTACTGTTTTCGAATGGCTCAGTGAATTTATTGGAAACCAACAAGGCAAAATTCGTGTTTTCAGTGCGAAGCGATGGATCTGCGTACGAGTGACCGTTGACCGTCACGATCCCATTCGTATTCTCAGCCACGACCTCGCCATATGGATTCATACAAAAAGTTCGTACCAGGTCGTTGTATTTATCAGTCTTATAAACCAGTTTGCTTTCATAAACTTCGTCGGTAATATGCTTAAAAATAACCGCAGGCAGCTCGACACGGACGCCGATGTCCACCCGGTTTTTCTTCATCGGGATTCCGAATTTCTCACATTTATCCGATATCCAGCGGGAGCCCGAACGTCCTGTAGCAAGAATCAAATAAGTGCAGTGGAATTCATCCATTTTGTTGGTAATGACCGTGAAACCATCTTCGGTTTTGGTCAAGTTTTCGACATTTGTATCAAGCAGGATATCGATCGAATCTTTCGTATAGTCATATATTCTTTGGAGAATCTTCAAATTACGATCAGTGCCAAGATGGCGAACTTTGGCATCTAACAGATGAAGGTTATTCTGCAGGGCAATGCGTTTTAAATCGGAATCACCAGTGGAGTAGAGGCGCGCTTCAGCTCCACCCATGTTGCACAATACCTCATCGACATATTCCATCAGCTCCAGAGCTTTTTTTTCGCCAACAATCAGATGAAGGTCCCCTCCGAACTGAGTGGTAATGTTGTATTTCCCATCGGAGAGGGATCCAGCGCCCCCATATCCATTCATGATGTTGCAGGGCTTACAGTTTATACATGAAAGCGTCTTACCAGCCGCAATTGGACATATCCTGTTCTTGAGTGCATGCCCTTTCTCAATCATCAGGACGCTGGCATTGGCCCCCATTTTTGTAAGCTCATAGCTCATAAAAACACCGCTGGCACCTCCGCCAACAATTATGATGTCATAGTGTTTCATAAATCTACCTCGTTAGCTTAATTGAAAGTAATTATATTGGATTATTTACGCTGCCTTTATCCAACAATTGGTATCAATTAAATCAGTAAGGCGAAAAAGATTCTGTTGATTTAATGTGGGGCTAAAATCGTTCCGGAATGAGTTTTGGTTTGGCAAGAGTTGGTCGCAGCTCTGCCAATGGTATGCTCACCAGTTTCTCGCAATACTGCGCTATAATGGCAGCTGATGTACCGTTGTTTTGAATCGGAGCAAGCTTCCGCAGCTCATCAATATTAAAGTAAGAATAGACTTCTTTACCCAGCGCAATTCCATTATACACAACTGACGAAACCTGCGTAATGAGTACCGAGCAATTGCCAATTAGATGGTTGGTGTTGCCGTCTTTAAAAATAACTGCCTCTGGAAAAATGGATTTGATCTCACGTTCAGCTCTGGAGAATTCCTCATTGGGATGAAGTTTGAAAAAGGTTTGTCTTCCGGCAGCAATTTCCCTGGCTTTTTCCAGAAAATGAATTCGGTCGTCAAATTTTCCTGTTTCGCGTATGCTTGAGGTCGCAACCAGAACATAATCATGAAATGGGAAATTGTTGTTTAAGCTCTCTTTAACATTATCAAAGTTAGGAATCCCGGTGACGACTATTTTCTCCGGTCGCACTCCTTTTTTAATAAAATGCTCTTTGTAACCATGGGAGGCTACACAAAACAAATCGTACGCATCGGACAGACCTGTCGCAGCTGTGTTCGCTACTACTCTAGGCAGCTTCAGGATTTTCATCAACGTATAGGACAGGTCTTCCGGTTCCGTAATCCCTTCCTGCACAAGTACCAGTCGTTTATTGCGAATATTGGATTGAACGATCAGGTCGGTCCCGGTCAGCACGATATCGTAATCATATTTTTTCCCGCCGTTATCAATAAGAAGGTTATTGCTGCGCAAATACTTCAGGGTTGCTTTACGGTGTCTTCCTCCGGCGATTGTGTGCTTCAACAATCCCAAACGACGTAATAGTTCGTAACCTTTCTCCAGATAAAAGGGGGTGAAATAATGGTCGAAGTTAACCATTTGAGATGCAATTTTGTGCATCATGGTGGTTTGGTTCAACGAACCGCAAATGAACAATGCTTTCTTACTCATATAGTCAATATACACTTAATAATCTCTTATTAGAGATCCTGCTCTAATAAGAGATTATTAATGATCTCAAGAAACAGTTCTTTCAGTCGTTCGATAATCATGATTCTATCCTTTTTAATCACCTTATCCGATAATTGTAAAAATATCATGGTGATTGTGAAAATTAAAAGAAAAACAGCCGGAGAAGTGAACTGACCCCATAATTCAAGACACAAAAGAAAACACCTCATGCTTTATTTTCGCATGAGGTGTTTTATGTCTGGGAAAAAAGGAATGGTTCATTACGATCTGGCTACGAAGATAGAAGCATTGAGACTTCACGGGGAGGAGGGAATATCTTACCGAATAATTGCTGAGCGGTTAGGGATTAGAGATCCAGAGAGGATCAGAAAATGGATATCTCAATACAGGGCGGAAGGGGAAGCAGGGCTTTGTAAGAAAAGCAGCGGTCGTCCGCGGAAGAAACCGCTCAGTCAGGAAGCTTATATCCAGAAACTGGAAATGGAGAATGAGTTGCTAAAAAAATACCACACCGAGTTGCGCAAACTTATGCCCGCGAGGCGCGATATCGGGTTATTGAACACTACCGGGGAAGATATCCAGTGAAGGATATGTGCCTCTTCTTCGGGATTTCACGGGCAGCCTATTATGCCTGGCAGGTGTGTTCATTTCGACCGGACAAGAATGTGGAGAGAAAGGAGCTTATTTTGGAAGCCTATCAGGCTTCACGAAGCACCTACGGGTATCGAAGAATTGGTCTGTGGCTGAGCATACACAAAGGAATCAAGATAAACCATAAAGCCATTCTGCGCTTGATGAACGAGATGGGTATTCACTCTGTCGTGCGAAAACGTAAACCCCATACCAAATTCAGTCAAACTTGCAGTCATTTCTATGGAAACCTGTTGCAACGGGACTTCTATGCTGCTCGTCCCAATCAAAAGTGGTCTACCGATATCAGCTTCATCCCGACAAAGCAGGGTTGGGCTTATCTATCTGTGATCAAAGACCTTCACGACAGCTTTATTGCGAGCTTTGCCATCAAGCAAGCTAATTCTGTTGATTTGGTCGTGCAATCTCTCCGCAATGCCCTTGCTAATGAGAAGGTCACTGATGGACTCATCCTCCATAGTGACCAAGGACATCAATATAGCTCCCACGCTTATTATGTCCTCACCCATGAGTATAGCATTTCTCCTTCCATGTCACGCAGAGCTAATTGTTGGGATAACGCTCCAGTTGAAACCTTTTTTGGATGTTTGAAGGAGGAGTGCATCCGTCAACTACCCCTGCTTACCTTTGAGGAGGTGAAAAGTACCATCGCTGACTATATTTACTTCTATAATTATGAGAGGATACAGCTTAAAACAAGAAAGACACCTTTTGAGGTCAGGTGTCTTTCTGGATTGAACTGAGGTCGTTTTCTTTTGTGTCTACTTTTTAGGGTGCAGTTCAAATTCTCCGGCTGTTTTCATAAACGATGCTAAAAGATCTTACGGTTCAATAACTTTGATAAGTTGTTTGACGCCGTCTATGTAGCCCAAAACAACCACGGGTTTAATTGCATCACCTTCCTCGTCAATGCTGATCTGGCCGGTTACGCCTTCATAATCTACAGTATTGGCAAGTTCTTCGATGATCGCCTTCGGATCTGTTGAGCCGGCGCGTTCGATCGCATCTAACAGAATGTTATAAGCATCCCAGGAAACTGCTGCGGTTGCATCGGGATCACGGTTGTATTCTTCTCTGTAGTAGTCACCGAAGTTATTGGAAACTTCATTAGTGAAGGCATCCGGGCTCCAGTGGGTGGTCATGTAGAAATCGTTGTTGATTGCGTCACCGGCAATTTCTGCTACTTCGGGGAGGTCAACTGCGTCGCCACCAAGGAAAGCCTGGGTTAAGCCGAGTTCGCGAGCCTGTTTCAGGATCAAGCCAACTTCTGCATAGTCGTTCGGGATAATGACAACATCCGGGTTCAGTTCCTTGATAGTGGTCAGCTGAGCAGTGAAGTCACGATCGCCCATCATAATGTAATATTCACCCAACAGGGTCTTGGGATCTCCGGTCATTTCTGCCCAGGAAGATCGGAAGTAGTTGGCAACACCGACGTTGTAGTCAGTTGAGACGTCATAGAGCAGGACCGCTGTCTTGGCGCCCAAATCTTCATAGGCAAATTTCGCCATAGCCCAACCCTGATAAGGATCAATGAAGCATGCGCGGAAAGCGATGTCATTACCCTGGGTGACCAGCGGATTGGTTGAGAAGTTTGTAATCGTGGGGATGCCTTGTTTTGCTGCGACTTCATTCATGGCAATGGTAAAACCACTGGATGAGGTGCCCATTAATGCTACGGCACCATCAGCAATCGCGCGTGAGGTTGCCAGAGCAGTCTCAGCCTTATCGCTTTTTGTATCAACGATAATGAATTCCACCGGTTTGCCCAGCACAGTATCACGATGTTTCAATGCCAGTTTGTAACCATCGACTGCTGCCAATCCGTATGCGGAATGGTTCCCGGTCAATGAATCAACAATGCCGATTTTTATAGTATCGGCAGCTGCTTGCGGCGCGGGAGCGGCTGCAACCAACATGGAAAGGATCAATACAATACCGAGCAGAACACTTAATTTCTTAGACATGGACTTCTTTCTCCTTTTCTTATTCACTTTTTTTATATCGACGGTCGATATAAATTTACAAGATTAAAACAACAACATAATTGTTTCCACTCTTATTATAAAGGAATTGCGATTTTGTCAACTGTAACGATATTCCTTATTTTGGCTTATATTTGTTATATTACATTCCCATAAACCCCGTCTTTTTTAAGAGAATAAATGAGTTTTGACAACAGATATTATTGAAAATATACCAGCAATAAAGAATGTTAGTCTAATATTTATGTAGTTTCAGCCTTATCGTTTTTAGCATCCACTATAAAAAATAATTGCTACCGGTTTACCCAATACTGAATCACGATATTTATTGGCTAACTTGAAATCGGCGGCAACGGCTAAACCAAATCCAGAATGTTCCCAGACAAGGACTCAATAAGTCATTTAAAATTCCGGTTATTCATTAGCAGTTTAAGCAGTTGTCGAAATCCAGCTTTCATCAGCAGGATTGTCTCGAAATGCCAGTAGTTTTGCTTTGTCATTCTCATCTATTATCCCGTTGTGTAAGGCCACATTAACCAGCGTGTCCAAATCAGTCAGTGAATAATTGATGATTGAAGCTTCGTTCAACTTATCCATGCCTTTTTTCATGTCATAAGTGAAGATTGAAGCGATCCCGAGCACTTCACAACCCACTTCGCGTAACGTGGTGCACACATTCAGAGCGCTGCCGGCGGTGGAGATCAAATCCTCAATTACTACAACCTTTGTTCCCGGTTGGGCGATTCCTTCAATCTGGTTATTTCGTCCATGATCCTTGCTATCGCTGCGCACATACCCCATAGGAATGTTGAGAATATCAGCGATGATCGCTGCGTGTGGAATCCCGGCGGTGGAAGTGCCAAAAACAGCTTCGCAATCCGGATATTTTTCTTTGATTAAGGCTACAAGTCCTTTTTCGATATCTTTCCGGATATCGGGATAGGAAAGGATCAACCGGTTATCACAATAGATGGGGCTTTTAATTCCACTTGCCCAGATAAATGGTTCATTCGGACGCAGAAAAACAGCTTTAATCTGCAACAGATGCCCGGCAATTTTCTCTTTCATTTTGACCTCTGATTTCTCTTGATTGAACAGGATCTATTAAGCCTGATTGGTTCCCATGAAGTCGTGATAGAAGCGGTAGTAAGCATTTACCGGATCTTCAGCTCTGGTGATCGGCCGCCCAACCACGATGTAATCCGTTCCAATTTCGCGTGCCTGCGCGGGGGAGGTAAAACGCGCCTGGTCATCCACAATAGCGTCAGGGAGACGGATTCCGGGGGTGATGGTGATGAAATCTTCACCGAGCGCTTTTTTTACAATTGCTGCTTCCAGCGGACTACAAACGATGCCGCCCAAACCGGCGATTTTGGTGTTGCGGGCATAATGGAGCACTGTATTTTCCATTGACTCTTCAATCAGCAGTTCTTTATGCATCACGTCTTCACTGGTAGATGTCAATTGCGTAACAGCGACCACCAGCGGTTTATTGCCATTTGAGGTGACTGCACCTTCATAAGCAGCTCGCATCATTTTCACTGTGCCTGATGCATGTACATCGATTATGTCCGGGTCCAGTTTGCAAAGGCTCTGCATAGCAGATTGAACGGTATTGGGAATGTCGTGTAATTTCAGATCAAGGAAAATTTTATGTCCACGCGCTTTGATCTCTTTTACAACAGAAGGGCCTTCGATATAAAAGAGTTCCATCCCTATTTTGATGAACGGTTTTTCATGTTTGAAGTGGTCCAGGAAAGCAAGGGTGGTTTCGGCATTTTTGAAATCGCAGGCAATAATGACGTCTTTCATGTGGTGCTCCTATAAGATTAAAAATGATCTCGCGTTCTACGAGATCATCGTCAATTGCCAATTGAGCTGAAACTACGTTGCATTCAATCTTGCCGATCTCTCTGTATCGCGCTTAAAGATTTTTTACTGGATTTAGTTTACCACGAATTGAAAAATGCAAAATTAATTGATGCATTTGATCTTTTATCGACCGAAATAACTTCATTTTCAACAACGAGTTCCAAAGAATGTCTGGCAATTCCCTTTCTCGTGATTTATTGATTAATCAGTTAGTTTATTTATTATCGGATAATAAAAAACTCGAAAAATGTTTAAAATTGCCCTTTTTAAAAGTAAGCCTTATGTTAGAATTCGATTAATTACTGTAAGTAAAAAATTTAAGAAGGCTATTATGAAATATGTCGGGAAAGGCTATTCGATCCACGACGCTGAAAGCAAAGTAAGAGGGATAACCACTTACGCCGGTGATTTGCGCTTAAGTCGGATGGTTCACATGGCGCTGGTGACCAGCACTCTTCCGCATGCAATTGTCAAAGAGATTGATTGTTCTGCCGCGTTGGAAATGCCAGGGGTCGTGACTGTATTGCATTGTTTCAATACTACCGAAAAAAAGTTCAGCCGCTATAAAAGGACAAGGGATATTGAAGTCCCGGAGCAGGAAAGGGTTTTTACTGATCACCCAATGTTCGTCGGGGATCGGATTGCAGCGGTAATTGCGGAAGATCCGGCAACGGCACACCTGGCAGTAAATAGAATTAAGGTAACTTATGAAGAGCTGCCAGCAGCGGAGACGCCAATTGATACCTTAAATGGTGTGATTGACGGTATGCATCCTGAGGGGGTGGTTTATGAGTGGGTATTTGATGTAGGGATGTCACCTGCCGAGAATGAGACAGACCTGGTACAGGAAACCACATTTCGGAATGACCGGGTTACCCACGTGGCGATGGAGAATCATGTCAGTGTGGCTTCTTATGATGAGGGGCTTAACGAACTGACTATCTGGAGCCCCAACCAGTCTGTTTATGGAATGCGTTATGTGGTCGCCAATTATCTGGAAATCCCTTTCAACAAAATCCGCATGATTAAATCAACCATGGGAGGATCCTTCGGGGGTAAACAGGAATGCATTCTGGAGCCAGTCGTCGGATATGTCAGCTGGTTATTAAAACGACCGGTGAGCCTGTCGCTCACGCGTGAGGGAAGCATGACTTCAGCGGTCTGTCGGGCTCCGCTTGAATCAAAAACCCGGACGGTGTTTTCCCGTGATGGGAAGTTGAAATCAGTATCGATGGACACCATTCTGGATTCAGGCGCCTATGTCGGTAGTTCGCACGGATACGTTCGTACGTTGGGCGAGATGGCCGTCCGCAATTACTCATACTCATACCTTCACTATCGTGGGCGGGCAGTAACCACAAACATGCCGGTATCCGGCGGATTCCGTGGCTGGTCTTCGCCTGAATGTGCCTTGATCCTCGAATATGCGATGGATCAGGCAGCGAAAAAACTGGATATGGATCCGATTGAACTGCGACTGAAGAATGTGATCACGGAAGGAGATATCGATCCGTTCATCCATGCTACCTTTGATAAAACCCGCATCAGCGAATGCCTGACCACAGGCAGGGAACGATTTAACTGGTATGAACGTCGAAAGCGCTGCGTTGAACTGTCTGATGATCGTTTTAAGATTGGTGTGGGAATGGCGTGTGGAGGGCATATCAATGGCAACTATCCGGATGGCGCTGACTTTTCAATTGTCAATATGCGTGTAGATGAAGATGGCGCGGTAAATGTCAATGTAACCTTGCATGACCATGGTTGCGGAACGGTACGTGTGATGCAGGTGATCGCTGGAGAGGTGCTCGGAATTGATCCCGAAAAGATAAGCATCCGCGAAGGCGATACGTACCAAACGCCGGAGGATGTGGGTTGCTATGCCAGCCGTTCGACGCATGTTATTGGAGCTGCTGTTGTGAAATGTGGTGAAGCTTTGATAAGCGCAATCTTGAACCAGGCTGCCCGCTGCATGGGCGTTCCTGAAGATTCGCTGAAGTACGATAGTGGGGAAGTTTATGTAAAGTCGGATCCCGGCAAGCGCATGACATTAAAGGAAATTGCTATCGCGGCGCATTATCGCTTCCAGGAATCATTGGATGTGAAAATCCAGTATCGCAGCCCAGCTAACCCTGGAGTCCATGGCGCACATTTTGCCCGGGTTCGGGTTGACACCTGGACAGGATTGGTGACTGTTCAGGAGTATCTGGCTGTCCATGATATTGGTCGGGCAATTAACCCTTCCATGATCGTTGGACAGGTTCAGGGAGCGGTGCAAATGGGTTGTGGCATTGCACTGACTGAAACGATGACGCCTAAAAATCCCGGAACCGGTAGAACGGTAAACAGCTTGCGGGACTATCACGTCCTGAATGCATTTGAATCTCCCAAAGTGGAGGTGGTGTTGATTGAAGATCCGAGTAATTATGGCCCCTTCGGCGCAAAGGGCATTGGTGAAGTTTGTTTTGTACCGGTTTCAGCCACGATCGTTTCAGCTGTAAACAATGCGCTGGGAACCGATTTCAACTTTATTCCGATGACGCCTGATAAGATTCTTGACCATTTGAAAGTCAGGAGGCAATAGCATGAAATTAACCATGACTGTGAATGGACAAGCGGTGTCCTTTGAAAACATATTGCCGACCAGAAGGTTGATTGATATTCTGCGTGAGGATCTGCAATTGAAAGGAACCAAAGAAGGATGTGGCGAAGGCGAATGTGGAGCATGCACCGTGATTATGGATGGAAAAGCGGTGGATAGCTGCCTGTTGCTTGCCTGTCAGTTGGAAGGAAGCGAAATTATCACGATTGAAGGGCTGGCTAAAGAGGGAGAATTGGATGAGCTTCAGGAGGCTTTTGTCAGTCATGGCGCGATCCAGTGTGGTTACTGTATGCCAGGGATGGTGATGGCTACCAAAGCTTTATTAATGGAGAATCCAGCGCCCACAGAAGCGGAAATTCGAAATGCGATTGCCGGAAATATTTGCCGCTGTAGCGGATATTCTCAGATCGTTTCTGCTGTGTTATCGGTCAAGGGGAGTCCCGAGGATGTTGAGGAATCATGAGAGAGACCATCGTATTTCGTCCTGATTCCATCCAGGCGCTGGTAAAAGCTTTGCAGGCTGGCTCCTCTAAACCGACTTTGATTGCCGGCGGAACGGACCTGGTGATCAAGCTGCAAAAGCGAATATCTGAACCTGAACAATTGATTGTGCTCGGAGATGTTCCGGAAATGAAAGTCATTTCTGAGCATGCGAAGTGGATGTGGATTGGTGCGAGTGTGAGGATCAGTGAATTAGAGAAAAAGGCGTTGCCTTTGGAATTACTGGCGTTGCGTGATGCTGCCTCTGAAATTGGGTCGGTGCAAATCCGAAATATTGCAACAATTGGCGGCAATATTGCCAATGCTTCTCCTTCCG
>JAAZKE010000080.1 GCA_012799995.1 Chloroflexota bacterium
AACCTTTACCATGTCACAGATGGAATATGTTGCTGATCGGCTGGCTTGGCTCTATCAACATCGTGACCTGATCGGTGGCTTGAGATGGATGGATGAACCGCCAGTCCTGCGCTTTTTCATCGGCAAACTCGATACGATTGGAGCCTGGGAGAACCGGCTGCTGGAAGCTGTTAAAGCTGACAGCCGAATTTGCTAAATAACAGGACTGCCTATTAATACCTGAGCAGAGTCAAATTGACTCTGCTTTTTTTATGACCGGGTCAAATAGCAAATCCGCTTCGAGCCTTTGAAAAAGTTTATTTCGTAAATAAATATTCTCAAATAATTTTAGCAATATTTTCTAGCCCAACCTCTCAGACAAGGTGCAAATTTTTATAATTATGCCATTTATCATGTTATTTTTGTTATTCTATATACACTTGTTTTTTTTACTTGCCATGTAGAATAAGATATACGTTTATATATCTATAAGCATGACTTCTTTTTATAAATGAATTGATTTAGGTCAAATGGGTATATTGATCTGTGAAACTCTTGGATAGTTTTCACTTGTCCAAGTTTATTTTGAATCGTACCAGGAGGAAGTACAAATGCAAGAAAAGAAAGCTTTTCGCGTCCCAGAATCAACTGTTTTACTTTTTGCCATTTTAATCATTGCAGCCTTGTTGACATTTATCATTCCAGCCAACAAGTACGATTTACAGGTTAAAGAGGATGGCACAGTATCGAAGTTAATTGACCCGGATTCATATCATCCAATCGATCCTGCACCTCAGGATCCCTGGAAAATGATGAAGGCTATTCCAAAGGGGTTCAATAACGCTTCCGGTATCATCTTTTTCACTATGTTTATTGTCGGTTCTTTCAGCATCATTACCGCCACAGGAACGATTGAAAGCATATTAAGAAAGATACTGGTAGCACTGCGCGGCAAAGAAATTATCATGATTTCCGTGTCAGTATTGGTCTTCGGTTTGATCGGAGCCGGATTTGGAATCATGGAGGTAGGACTGGTATTCATACCAATCTTAATCACGATGTCATTGGCGTTGGGATATGACTCTATGGTTGGTATCTCGCTGGCACTTGTTTCAGCCTGTGCTGGTGCTGCAGCAGGTTTTGTCCAGAGTCTACTGGCAATTGCGCAGGATATCGTGGGGCTTCCAGCTTTTTCAGGGATGTCATTCAGGGTTGTCGAGTGGATTGTTTTGATGTTAACAATCATCATCTATATCTACTTCTACGGCAAGAAACTCAAAGCAAATCCAGAGCTTTCACCCAGCTACCATGAAGATAAACAGATCGAACGTCTGAATCTTGATGACACGGACGTCTCAATGACCGGCAGACAAAAAATTATTGGTGTGGTAGTCCTTTTGGGTTTTGCCTTATTGATTTTTGGAGTTGTCACATATAAATGGAGTTTGACAGAGCTGGTTGCACTGTTCCTTTCGATGGGAATCATCTCGGGCATCATCGGCGGCATGAAAGGCGAAGATATCGTCAACGTATTTCTCGAAGGAATCAAGCCAGTGATGATTGGTATTCTGGCAATCGGTCTTGGACGTGCAGTTCTTGAAGTCTTGGAAGCAGGTGGAATTCTCCATACCATCGTTCATTCAATGGCATCAGTCGTAGCTGGACTTCCGGGTGCACTGCAGGTTGTCGGCATGTACATTGTCCAGCTGATTATTTCGATTGTGATCCCTTCTGGTTCAGGTATGGCTGTCGTTACCATGCCAATTATGGGTCCTTTGGCCTCCATTCTGGGAATCACACAGCAGACTGCGGTCATTATTTTCCAAATGGCAGATTGCTTCACCAACATTATTGTTCCTACATCAGGGATGTTGATGGCAGCGCTTGCGATCAGCAAGGTTTCATTCACAAAATGGTTCAAGTGGTATATGCCATTGTTCCTCATCCTAGTCTTGGAAGGTGCGATTTTCTCCATCATCGCCTACGCAATCAAATTGGGGCCGTTCTAATTCGTATAGCAAATTATTCTTAGTAAAATCGGAAATACATGAAATCACCAGTATGGATAAAAATACATCCATACTGGCGATTAAATTAAGGAAGGATAAGATATGGAACTGAATGAATATCAGGAAAAAATCATCCGGTCAATCGATAGTATGCGCGACTTATTGATTGACGTTTCGCACCAAATCCATGCCAACCCGGAACTCAGCGATCAGGAATATTTTGCCACTGAACTACTGCAAAATACGCTAAAAAACCATGGGTTCGAAGTTGAGGGCGGTTTTGCCGGAATCCCGACCGCTTTCCGCGCGCGCAGAGGAGCAGGAAACGGTCCCATAGTCGCTTTTTTATGCGAATATGATGCTTTGGCTGGGATTGGCCATGGTTGTGGTCACAACGTGATCGGAACGACATCACTTGCAGCAGGGTTAGGTCTGGCATCAGTGATCGATTCGTTCCCCGGAGAAGTCTGGGTAGTGGGCACCCCCAGCGAAGAAGTCCGAGGTGCAAAAGTCGAGATGGTACGACAGGGAGTCTTTAAAGATGTCGATGCAGCATTGATGATTCATGGTTCGGACAGTAATTATCGAAAAACGATCGCCCTGGCAGTAACGCCGATGGGGATCATCTTCAAAGGGAAACCGGCTCACGCGTCTGCAACTCCCTGGGATGGTGTCAATGCGTTGGACGCGATGACACTCATGATTGCTGGTATTAATGCTCTGCGGCAACAAATCCGTCCTGATGCCCGCATCCACGGGTTTATTCAGGAAGGTGGAGTGGCGCCTAATATTATTCCAGAAAGAACTTCAGGTCGTTTCAACGTGCGCGCATTAACCCGAAGTTATTGTGATGAACTCGAAGTTAAACTACGGAACATCGTCAAGGGAGCCAGCCTGATGACGGGAGCCGAATATGAATTTTATGAGTACGGCTGTAAATATGACAGCATGATCAACAACACCTTACTGTCAGACAGAGTCGCAGAGTATGCGGTTGACGTGTTAGGAGAAAAGCCCTTCCAGGATGCACCGGAATCATTTGGCTCTATTGATATGGGCAATGTCTCATCCCAATGCCCATCAATCCATATGTTGATCGGTCTGACAGATGGCGTGCCAATGTCCCTTCATACGCAGGAATATCGTGATGCTGCTGCTTCTCCTTATGCAGATAATGAAATCATCAGAATTGGAAAAGCGCTGGCAATGACCGGACTGGACGTGATTGCGGATGCTGATTTCCGTAAAGCTGTTCGTGAGGAATTTGAAAACGCGCGAAAATAACGCTTCAGGCGAGATTTACAGTGAGAAGGCAATATCGGGAAAAAGGTTTCACAATTTCGGTTATGATAGAAAGGAAAAGAAGAAATTGACCGGACCTACAGCGGGAGGAGACGAACATGAGACTGGAATATTTGAGTTGGGTTGAGGTAAAAGATTATTTTGAGAACAATAACATGATTCTGCTTCCAATCGGCAGTATTGAATGTCATGGCAAACACATGCCTTTGGGAACCGATTATCTCATCCCTCAAAAAATTATCGCCCTTTTGGAACCGCTCACCGATATCCTGATCACGCCGGTAATTCCTTATGGTTGCACCGAATCTCTATCCCGTTTTCCCGGCACAATCTCACTGGGACAGGATGTGCTGTTATCGCTGCTGAACCGCGTAATTGCTGAATTCGTCCGCCATGGCGCCCGTAAAGTGATTGTGTTAAACGGGCATTCCGGAAATGGAAACACTATTGAACAGG
>JAAZKE010000081.1 GCA_012799995.1 Chloroflexota bacterium
CTGCTGCCGCTCTCCAACTTCTGCAGGCCGGCAATCGCCTCCAACAGTTCTTTTTGCCCGGAATTTGAAATTCCGGCTATTCCCAGTATTTCACCTGTGTATGCGGTAAATGAAACATCCTGCAACTTGGTAACGCCGTTGATATCTTTTACTGTCAGGTTACTTACGATCAGGCTTTCCTGTGGATTGACCGGGTCAGGCCGGTCAATATTAAGTGTCACCGAGCGACCTACCATCATATCCGTCAGTTTTTGCGGGTTTGTTTCAGAAGTCGGCACATCCCCAATAAACTTCCCTTTCCTGAGAACGGCCACACGATCTGAGATCTCCATCACTTCATGCAACTTATGGGTGATGATCACAATAGCTTTTCCGTCTTCTTTCATATTTCGCATGACAGTGAAAAGTTTATCGGTTTCCTGAGGGGTCAAAACTGCTGTTGGCTCGTCCAAAATCAGGATGTCGGCTCCGCGGTAGAGCACTTTGACGATTTCAAGCGTCTGTTTTTCGGAGACTGACATGTCATAGACTTTTTTATCCGGGTCAACTACGAAACCATATCGATCGCAGATTTTGGCAACTTGCTCGCGCACGTTCTTCAAATCAATTAACCTGCTTTCGTTTAATCCAAGAATGATGTTTTCTGCGGCTGTCAACACATCTACCAGCTTGAAATGCTGATGGATCATGCCGATACCCAAATCAATGGCATCCTTTGGATCCCGGATGGTAACATGTTTTCCATTTACTTCGATGTTTCCGCTGTCCTGCATATAAATACCGGAAAGCATATTCATCAAGGTGGTCTTCCCACTACCGTTCTCGCCTAATAATGCCAGGATCTCTCCAGAGTAGATGTCCAAACAGATCATGTGATTTGCTACAACATCGGCAAAAACTTTGGTGATGTTTGACATGCAAATTGTTTTTTTCTTTTGCAAAGGAGGTTCCTTTCTTTCGCCAAAAACGAATTCAGGTGAGCTACACCGTCAGTTTTTTATTTTTAAAAGAGGTATACAAAGTGTTGAAACTGCGTATACCTCTGTCAAAAACTTGTTAGAAACCAGATAGATACGAATATCTATTCACCATTCTTTCGAAGAAAAGTTCTGGCTTTTGAGTTTGGAAAGAGGAGTAAGATATTTACTCCTCTTTCCCTGAAATGCTACAAAATTATTCGTTCGTCAGTTCGGTAATGCCATCAATGCGCAGTGAGAAATAAGGAGCGCTGATGAGTTTGGATTCCATGAAAATACCATTCTCAATCGCTTCCCCTTCGTCACCTGCCCAGTCGCCGTCTGTATCCAGTGCCAGGAAAGTAGTAATTTTCTCTCCGCCGACAGTAAAGTTGGCAGTATCGAAGATGTTCAGTGAACCATCAATAATTCCAGCGATCGCTTTGTCAACAGCTTCCTGGGTGCCTTCAGCAACTTCTGGTCCGAGTGGAGAAATCTGGACAGCATCATTCGCATAGCCAACAGAGAAGTCTGTCGGGATCTTCTCACCCTTCATTGCTTTTTCGATAGTTGAGGTATATAGGGCGCCCCAGCGGTTCTGTGCACTGGTCAGGGCAGCGGTCGGGGCTACAGCAAGCATATCGATGTTGTACCCGACACTGTAAACAGTTTTACCTGAGTCTTTGGCAGCCTGAATGGCTGACGGAGCGCCGGTGGAGTCTGCATGCTGGCCAATGATGACGCAACCTCTTGCTATCAGTGCATTCGCAGCTTCTGCTTCAGCCTTCGGATCGTACCATGAGTTAGTGTATTGGACATCCATATGAGCATCGGGAACGATTGAGCGAACGCCAAGGAAGAATCCAGTGTAGCCACTGACAACTTCCGCGTAGGGATAAGCACCAACATAGCAAACATAAGGATCTTTTGCTTTGCCATTATCCAGCAGTTCCTTCAGTTTCATACCAGCAACAACACCGGAAACATAGCGGGATTCGTATGTATGCGGGAAGAAGTTGGCAACATTGTCAACCGGTTCTTTCCAAGCGGTATCGCCAGTCGCGGCAACGAAGGTAATTTCCGGATATTCGGCTGCTGCCTGCATCATATATGACTGATGACCATAGGAATTGGAGATGATCAATTTGCAGCCTTGTTCGGCGAGATCAACCGCGTTGTCATAACAGGCTTCGGTTTCAGGAATGTTATATTTGTAGATGATTTGATCATCCCTCAAGCCCAACGCTTGCTGGGCAGCCTTCATACCATCAATGTGTGCCATGTCATAACCGGAGTTTTCATCGTGGACGAGGATTAACCCCACTTTGAAATCTTCCTCAGCGCCGGCAGTGATGGTGAAGAAGGTGAAAGCAATAAACAAAACGAACAGTACGGATAAAACTTTCTTCATCTTTTTTAATTCTCCTCTCATTTGTTTTTGCAAATATTATGATTGACTCAATTATATCCTGATATATCCTGAGCCAATCTTTTTTACGTAGGGGAAAAGTCAGCTTTTGACTGGGACATTCTTCATCAATCAAGTCCTTTTGTCTTATTGGGTTGATTGATTTTCCGGGGTATTCTCCCCCCGATCTGATTTCAGAAAAAGCGTCTGAAATCCCGGTGATGTTAAAGTTCATATCTCTTTATTAATTTCAAGCTTTCTATTAATTTCAAGCTTTCTATTAATTATATGGATTGCCTCAAAAATATCAATAAAATGTCAGACAACAATCGAGAATATAGGAGTTTTGTCGTATTTTTTGTATGAATTAACTCCCACATGTTTTTATCTGTGAGGAGAATTGTAACACTCAAATGTATGAACATCCGGTACTTATAAAATGAGTAAAATTAATTACATCAATCCTGCGTATCAAATTATGTCTAATTCATTTGTCGTTAGTCAAAAAAGCCAATATATTTTCCTAAAATTTAAGGATAAGTCTTGCCGGGTATGGTTCCTCCAGGGTTGCTGACAGTTTTTTTAACAATCTGCTCTTTTTCTCTCAATCGGATTGTTAAGCTGGTTTACAATCCTAACGAAAAAACTACTCTTATGGATTAGACTGCATGATGACAAAAACTTATTCTTCCTATATGGAGATTGATCTCAACGCTGTCACTCATAACACACGCTTGGTGATTGAGCGAACCGGAAAGCCTTTGATGGCGGTGGTCAAGGCGAACGCCTATGGATTTGGTGCGGTAGCGATTGCGCGTGCCTGTGAACGCGGTGGAGCGGCTTCCTTTGCTGTGGCAAGACTGGCTGAAGCATTGGAATTGCGCGAAGCGGGTATTGATAAAGATATCCTGGTGTTCACGCTGATGGATGCTGATGAGTATCGCCAGGCGCTGGAACAGACGCTGATTATCAGCGTCTTCCGCTTCGATCAGCTTGTTCTTCTGGCTTCTTTATCTCAAAAACTTCAGATTGTGCCAAAAATCCATCTCAAAATGAATACCGGGATGAACCGATTGGGGTTCAACCTGGATGAACTTCCAGCGCTGATCGGGAAAATCAGGGAATTGCAGCTTCCCATTGAAGGGATTTTCAGCCACTATGCCAATATCGATGAAGATCTTGATGATCCACTCAACCGGGAACAGCATGAACGTTTTGTGCAGGCATTGTGCGCTTTTCGAAAAGCTGGCTTCAATAACTTGATCGGTCATATGACCAACTCAGCGGCGGCTTACAATTCGCCGGAATCCCACTTTGATCTGATACGGATGGGGAGCAGTTTAGTGGGTGTCAATCCTTTTTATTATGGAGAGAAGCCCGAAGGAATTCAGAACGCAATGGTTTGGAAAACCCGTTTAATTTCCGTGCGGCAGGTCCCAGCCGGAGAAGCGTTTGGCTATAGCCAGTCAGTAAAATTGGAGCATGACACACTCGTTGGCGTGATTCCAGTAGGATATGCTGATGGGTTTCATCGCGTTGAAGGCAACGAAGTTTTGATTCGTGGCAAACGGCAAAAGGTGGTTGGCAGCATTTGTGCTGATGTCAGCTTTGTCGTTTTAGACGAGGCGTATCCGATTGATGAAGAAGTTGTTCTGATTGGCGGGCAGGGAAATACTGCACTGACAATTGAACTGCTGGCAGATAAATGGCATACAACCCGCGCAGATGTTACCAGTGGAATTTCTTCGCGCGTGGGACGAATTTACAAAAGCTGACTCTGCGTCTGATTCAACCATTCATGCGCTGCCTGAGGTAAATCGCGCACTGAGGCGATCCTGGTCGTACATTTCGGAATTGAATTCAAGAATTCTTTGCCATATTTTTTACTGACTATCCGGTTATCCAACACCACCACAATGCCGCGATCGCTTTTGGCTCGGATCAAGCGCCCAAACCCCTGCCTGAACTTCAGAATCGCTTCCGGCAGGCTGTATTGATTGAAGGGATCATCGAAGCTTTCAGCGCGGGCAGCAATGATCGGGTCAGAAGGGACGTCAAAGGGCAGTTTAATGATCACTACGACAGAGAGTTTCTCTCCCTGAATATCCACGCCCTCCCAAAAGCTTCTGGTGCCGAGCAAAATCGCTTTATCAGTCTGACGATACGTCTCCAACAGCGCGCTGGCGGACGCTCCCTCACCCTGCTCAAAAACGGTGATGCCGGATTGTGCCAGTTCTGCGCTGATCGCTGCTGAGGTGCGTTTCAGCTGTGCGTAGGAAGTAAACAGCACCAGCATTTTTCCTCCGGTCGCCTTGGAAAGCCGTTTGAGTGTCATTTCGATCATTTTTTGTGCAGTACCCTGGTTTGGTTCCGGAATGTCGTTGGGGATGTACAGCAGCACTGCCTTTTCATAATCAAAAGGTGAGCCAACAATCAATTCGTCCGCATCTGCTGCGGAGAGCCGTTCGCGCAGATAATCAAAACTCTGGTCGGTCGTGAGCGTGGCTGAGGTTAAGATAACGCTTTCTTTCTCGTGCCAGATCATCTTTTCAACCAGGTTTCCGATCGTGTGGGGTGCAGAATTCAGCGACAGTCGATTGTTCACCGCTGAGATATCAATCCAATACACCATGTTGTTCTGTGGAGCGACCATCAGCTGGTCAACCTGCTGACGAATTTCATTGAGCGACAGGATGATTTCACGCAGGATGTCGGTCAACTCTTCAAACTCTTCAGATTCTGAATCAAAAGCAGACATACTGCGATGGATGTTATTTGCCATATCCAGCAGGCTGCGAAAGAGTTGGTTGGTATTATCCCAGGTAATCTCAAGTTCGCTCCACTCCGAGGTAGTGCGTACCGCTTCGGTGATTCGCACCTGTTGCCCATAGACGTTGACCGGGTTTCCTTCGCGTGCGGCAAGCATAAACTCTGAAATGCTCTCAAAAAATGCCTGAATGGCATGCTCCAATGTGGCGGAATCTTCCGCAATTTCAGCGGACAAATCGCGAAAGGCGAGCGCTTCCGAAGGTGAAAGTTCAGGTAGCCAACTTTCTGCGATTCGACCCAACACACCTTTGGAGTTTCCGCCCAGTTCCTGCAGCTTTTTCGATATGTCAAAACAGGATACCCGCATGTTCATCGCGTTGGTGGCAGCATTTTCCAGGTGATGACCTTCATCTATGATCAGATACTTGAAAGGAGGAATCACATCTGTCCCATGAGAGATCCCCGCCAACAGAAGTGCGTGGTTGATTATGATCACATGGCTCTTGATCGCACGATTGCGGGCAGCAAAAAACGGACAGGTTCCCTCATGAAAGTGTGGACATTGTATGGCTCGGCAGCCTTCAAAATCAGCGCTGATTCGCCCCCAAATTTCGCGTTCAATGGGGCCGTTCAAGTTGATTTCGCTGCGATCACCCTTTCCGCCATTCAGCAGCCAGACCATCACTTTTGCCAAAACGCGCAGTTCTTCCACACTCTCCGGGCCGCGGCTATGCAGTGCCTGGAACCGTTTCGGACACAGGTAGTTGATTCTGCCTTTTAAAACTGCTGCGCGGTACGTTGTGCGCAAGGCTTTGTTCAGTTCTGGGATATCCTTTTGGATTAGTTGATCCTGAAGATTGATTGTATTGGTGGAAATAACCACCCGTTCCCCATTTAATTCCGCCCACTTGAAAGCCGGAATCAGATAAGCGAATGATTTGCCGGTACCGGTTCCCGCCTCGATCAGCATATGGCGACCTTTGGTAAATGCCATAGCAATGGTTCGAGTCATCTCAATTTGCTGAGGACGTTGTTCAAAACCAGAAAAGTAATGAAAGAAATCACCGTTGTTTTTCAGAATCCCGCTGATCTCGTCAACGTCAAGCGGCAGCAAGGGTTCCCGTGGAGTCAGCTCTTCCCAGTCATCTGAATTTTCTTCTACAACTTTGGGGAATTCGATCTGATAAAAGGGACGGTTTTTCTCGCCGCTTTCAATTCTGAGTCGAATAATCTGCCGCAAAATGTCGGCTTCATTCCAGCCAATTTTTGCCGACAGCGATACGATATCGATCAACATTCCCAGAGGGATGTCCAGGGCGATCTGAATCAACTTGTTATAGAGTTTTACAGTGGTGATGCTGTCTGACAGTGCGCGATGTTGGTCCTCAGGCTCAATGCCGAATTGCTGCGCCAGAACGGTCAGATTATAGCGGGGTGCGTCCGGAATAAAGACAGAAGCCAATTCATACGTATCCAGCGGACGATTGCGTTCCAGAATGCCGTATTGGCGCAGGAAGGTCAAGTCAAACAGGACGTTATGGCCTACGATGGATTCATTTCCAGCAAATTTTGCCAGCGGGCCAATCACTTCATGCATCTGTGGTGCCTGGCGTACCATTTCATTGGTAATGCCAGTTAACAGGGTAATATTTTGCGGGATAGGACGGTTGGGGTTTACCAGTGTCTGGAAAGTATCAAAAATTTTATCTCCCTGAAAACGGACAGCTGCAATTTCTGTGATTCCATCAAGTTTGGGATCCAGTCCGGTGGTTTCAATATCAATTGCAATCATGAATATGAGTTCTTTCTATTGCCTGACGGCAAAAGTCACTGCGTAAAAATCTCTAATTTCTACCTTATTTTAACCGGTTGAATTCGATTGCAGGGTTACTGGTGTGAATCTGGCCTGATAAGGATAAAGGGGGGCAGGGTATCGAGTCAGCGAATATCGATAATTTTTGTAACCAGCGGGTTAATTTCCTGTTTCAGCAGGTATTTTTCAATGCCGCTGATTTTCAGGGTCAGAATCCGATATCCTTTGTCTTCCGAATAAAAAGTCATAATTGTCGAGATATTTCCGCCCAACTCCTGGATTTTTGCAAAGAGCTCGACAATTCTACCCGGCAGATCCTCAAGAAGCGCTGTTAAACGGATTCCCTGCACGCGGGCTCCTGCCAGCTCGAGAAAGATGCGGTTGAGATTAGCAGTCGTGATCATACCAACGACAAAATTACCCCTCACGACCACCAGGGATTTGATGTCATAGTCAGAAATGATTCGCGCTGCCTCTTCGATGGGTGTGTTTTCAGTGACCGTCAGCAGCTTTTTGTCCATAATGTCTTCTACCAGTGGCATGGGTTGGTCGCTTTTCAGCAGCTGCGGGTCACACAGGGAACGAGTGAGCGTATCCTCGTTGATCAGACCAATTAAACGTCCTTGTCGGTCAACAACCGGCAAAGAAGAGATCGACTCTTTTTCCATTAATTCTTTAGCGGAATCCAGAGTTGCTCGCGGACCAATTGTGATAACCGGGTATGTCATTCTCGCGCCGACTAACATTTTTCTTTGTTTTTCCTTCCCTACTTAAACCTGCCTGGCTTTACAATCACACCGCTCATCATTTTTGTGATAAAATCTTATGTGATTGAAAAGTTACATTAGTCATAAAGGTTATATGACGTTTTGTTATTTTAACATGAGTTTTTTCTACCGTTATCAACCTTATGACACCTGGTTGCAATTTTTCGTTGGTATATTCCAACGAATTTTTGTTTTTATACAACAGATTAGAAGGGTTTATGCTATCTGATATCATCAAGGAATTTCCTGAAGTAATCGAAACCGAACGTTTGATAATTCGTCCTCTCCAGGATTCGGACGAAAACGATATTTTCGAATATGCATCCGATCCAGAGGTTGCCCGTTTTATGGCATGGGATGCGCACAAAACGATTGAAGACACCCGTGATTTTCTTCATTACATAAAGGATTTGGAAGCAGAGAGGTTACAAATAGATCGGGGAATCGTTTTAAAAGAGGAGAACAAACTGATTGGAACGATCTCATTTGTGACGATTGACTATTCTATTAAAATCGCAGAACTGGGATATTGCCTGTCACATGCTTATTGGGGGCATGGATATGTGGTAGAAGCGGGCAATGCAATGATCGACGCTGCCGTAAAATACATGAAAATCCATCGAATTGAGGCTGAATGCTCGACTGATAATGTCAACTCAGAAAGAGTGATGATGAAACTCGGAATGCAGTTTGAAGGAATTATGCGCCAACGATTGCCCCAACATCATGGCTATCATGACGCAAAACTGTATGCCAAAGTAATTAATGAGACGAAGTTAGAATAACGTCGCGAACTGTCTGTCTCCAGCGTCCCCTAATCCAGGGACGATATAGCCGCGTTCATTGAGGCGTTCATCGATCGCCGCAAGATGAATGTCCACATCCGGATGGGCATTTTGCAGCGCGGTGATTCCTTCAGGTGCGCCAATGAGCCCGACGAATTTGATCTTTTTTGCGCCCCATCGTTTCAGGATGTTCGTGGTGGCAATTGCTGATCCCCCGGTTGCGAGCATCGGATCTAACAGCAGACAGATGTTGATCGGATGGTCTTTGGGCAGTTTATTGTAATATTCGATCGGTTGAAGTGTCTCTTCATTGCGATAAAACCCGATATGAAAAACGTGTGCATTCGGAACCAGGTCCCAAATCCCATCCACCATACCCAAGCCTGCTCTGAGAATCGGTACCAGCGCGATTTCTTCCTCAATCTCATAGGCGGTCATCGCGGTGAGCGGCGTCTGAACTTCTACCGGTCTGATGGGCAGATCCCGGGTAGCTTCATAGCATAACAGTGCTCCCAACTCGTTAACCAGATGGCGAAAAACGGTTGGGTTGGTATTCACGTCACGAAGAATGGAAAGCTTGTGCTCGATCAGTGGGTGATTGGTGATGGTAACGTTTGACATTGGATCGCCTCAAAAGATTTAATTTCCGTAAATTATAACAGCGGAGGGTTTGAAACTAAAAAATTATCCTATATGCGATAATCACAAACAAGACGCTATATAACGTTCCTAAAAGATAGTATTCAGCGAACGCCTGATCCTTTGAAATTCGGTCAAATCGTGCGACCGATTTGGAAGTAAAGATCAGGCCAATAAGTGCATATTGTCCCAAATCCATAAGGAGACAGGTAATCAATCGTTCCATTGTGCCGATCAAGGCACCTGCGCCGGGAATGGTGGCCGTAATATGATTACCTGTTTTGTCATCTAAAAAAGATTGGAGCCAATAGACTTTCTTGTCAGGTACTTGAAATTTTTCGAATGCGATTTTCATTGTTGTGTTCGCAGGGCTGTGCATCAGGATAATCAGCAAGAGCCATTGAAGAATCGTACGTGTGGGAACACCATAAAATACCAAAGGCAAAAAGCTCTTAAGGGGGGTAATGCTTTGGGATAATATCACGATCAATAAAAGGATAAATACTTGTAAGCCTACATGGCGTATGAATGTATATGGAATACTGTTGTCTGTAAATTTTTGTGTGTTACTTTTATTTAAATCACGATTGAAATAATAAACAAGCGTATGTGACACAATGGATGTTATAAATAGAAAACTGATTTCCTTCCAACTATTATTTTTTAGAAAACAACCAAATAAAGTGATATAAATTATCAAACTTGAGGAAAATTTACATAACATTTGTTTTTCAAGCTTGTTGGGATGCATAATGTAGTAATCTACAATAAAATGGACAATAAACCACATTAAGGTGGTTTCGCTAAGATTAATCATTTGCCCACTCACTCATGCTTATTTCGAGGTTTTTTCGGCAACGCAGATAAAGTTTAATATTGCTTGCTTTGAGGCGTTTGTATAGTGCTACCTCACTAATCCTCATGAATTGAGCAATCGTTTTCTGAGAAAAATCCTCCTCATAAATTCCCATATCAAGTAAAACGGAAAAAGTTTCACGTTGTATTCTGCTCCATTTGCTCTTAATTAGATCTGTTGAGGCTAACAGGTCATTGATCAGTCGATTCTTTGTGTTGTCAAATCCAAGAAAATAAGTGCGCGATGTTCCATAATCGGTCTTGTCATGAATGAACTCTATTGCCGAACGAGCATTCCAATATGCTTTCCCGTCTGCGCCAATACTGATATTGGGATTAACAGGTTGCGTTACACTACCAAAACCAATTCCTATTCGAAAGGGGTATGCCAATAGATCCATTTCTATAACGTCCAAAATTTTGAATATCGGCGCTTCCGGGTAGAGCAATCCTTGAAATTCATCACCTAAAGTAATTGTGAATTTCGAGGCAATGGTCTTGGAGAAATCCTTATTAATTTTTTCCAGCGCATGCTGGAATTTGACTTGAGCCAGATCCCTGTTCTCGATTTTTCGAGAATCAATAAAATCTCCAATAACTGCAAAATAGTTTAAATTCAATTTCTCACTTTTTACTTTCCATAAATCGGTTTATTTTATAAAATAAACCTAATTAGGTTTAATATAAGGCGTTCTTTAGTTTACATCATCAGTTTGTTGGACATTAGATATAAGATCATGTCAAAAAATGTCCATAATCAAGATTAATAAAGAAAATATCCATTTATAGGTTTATTGTAGCACAAATAAGATTGTCGAGTTTAAGTTTTAGTGGTTTGTTTCTACAAATAAAAACAGGCTATTACCAATGAATCTGATATAGCCTGTTTCATTATTTATCTCAACTCTATTCTCGTTTTATGAAAATTAATCTATCGCCGCTTTCTGCCAGATCAGCCAGGATGGTATCACCGCTGCTGAAATTGCCCGCAAGGATTGCCATTGCCAGCGGATCCTGCAGCTCGCGCTGAATGGCGCGTTTCAGCGGTCTGGCGCCGAATTCGATGTCCGTGCCTGATTTCACCAGCCACTCTTTGGCGGAATCCGTAACTTCAAGCAGGAATCCGCGCTGAATCAACAGGCTGCGTACGTGTTGCAGTTGGATATCGACAATCTTATACAGATCGGCAACAGTCAACGGGTTGAAGATCACAATTTCATCAATCCGGTTCAAAAACTCCGGTCGGAAAGTGACCTGGAGCACGCGATTGATTGCTTCGCGGCTGACCGATGCGCTGTTCATCCACAGTTCAGAGCCGGCATTTGAGGTCATGATAATGACCGTATTGCGGAAGTCCACCGTTCGTCCCTGCCCATCAGTCAATCTGCCATCATCCAACACCTGCAGCAGCACATTGAAAACTTCACTGTGTGCCTTTTCGATTTCATCGAACAGCACAACAGAGTATGGGCGGCGGCGAACTGCTTCGGTTAACTGACCACCTTCCTCAAACCCAACATATCCGGGAGGGGCACCGATCAGTCTTGATACGGTGTGCTTTTCCTGATATTCGCTCATGTCAATGCGGATCATGGCGTGATCATCGTCAAACAGGAATTCAGCCAACGAGCGCGCCAGTTCAGTTTTACCGACACCGGTGGGGCCGAGGAAGATAAAGGAGCCGATTGGGCGATTGGGGTCCTGCAAACCGGCGCGCGATCTCCTCACAGCGTTGCTGACGGCGATTACTGCCTGCTCTTGTCCGACTACACGTTCATGCAGCCGGTCTTCCATGTGAACCAGTTTTTCCTTTTCACCTTCCATTAGACGTGTGACAGGAATCCCGGTCCATTTTGCAACGACCTGAGCGATTTCCTCCGCATCGACTTCCTCTTTCAGCAAGGCTCCGTTGGTCTGGATCGTTTTCAATGACTCCTCAGCATTGGCACGTTCTTTTTCCAGCGTCGGCAGTTCGCCATAGCGCAATCGCGCTGCCAGTTCCAGATTGTTATTACGTTCCGCCTGATCAATTTGAACCTGGAGCGAATCCAGTTTTTGTTTGATCGATTTCAGCTTTTCAATGGCTGTCTTTTCAGTCTGCCAGCGGATGGTTAAGGCTGCGCTGCGTTCTTTCAGGTTGCTGAGGTCTTCATCCAGCTTTGCCATGCGTTCTTTGGAGGCATCATCATCTTCCTTTTGCAGTGCCTGGCGTTCGATTTCCAGCTGCATAATGTCGCGATCAACATCATCCAAAACCTGCGGTTTGGAATCAATCTCGGTTCGCAGCCGTGCAGCTGCCTCATCAATCAGGTCGATTGCCTTATCAGGCAGGTGACGATCAGCGATGTAACGGTGCGAGAGCGTCGCTGCTGCAATAACAGCGCCATCGGTGATGCGCACGCCATGATGCACCTCGTAGCGCGATTTCAGTCCGCGTAGGATGCTGACTGTGTCGGTCACAGAGGGTTCGTCGACAAAGACTGTCTGGAACCTGCGCTCCAGTGCGGCATCTTTCTCGATATATTTGCGATATTCATTCAGCGTGGTCGCGCCGATCAAATGCAGTTCACCGCGGGCCAACATCGGTTTGATCATGTTGCCGGCATCCATGGCACCTTCAGCTGCACCGGCACCTACGATGGTGTGCATTTCGTCGATGAAAAGAATAATTTCACCGTCCGAATCGGTCACTTCTTTGAGGACGGCTTTCAGGCGCTCTTCAAATTCACCGCGGTATTTTGCCCCCGCGACCAATGCGGACATGTCCAGCAGTACCAGGCGTTTGTTCTTCAAGGTTTCTGGGACATCTCCTTTCACAATGCGCTGTGCCAATCCTTCAACGACTGCGGTTTTGCCGACACCGGGTTCGCCAATCAGTGCTGGATTGTTCTTGGTCCGGCGTGAAAGAATCTGGATGGTGCGGCGAATTTCATCATCCCGCCCGATGACCGGGTCCAGCTTTCCCTGCCTTGCGATGGCTGTCAGGTCGCGCCCGTATTTTTCAAGCGATTGATAAGTGTCTTCCGGGTTCTGACTGGTTACGCGCTGGCTGCCACGGATTGCCATCAAGGCCTTCAGTACTGTATCCTTGGTCAGCCCGAATTTCGCCAGGCGGCGTCCTTCGATACTGTCGCAGAGTGCCAGAAGCAGATGCTCGGTTGACACGTACTCATCCTGCATACCTTTGGCAATTTTCTCAGCGTTGTTGAAAACTTCCGCTGTCGTCCGTGTCATAGACAAGCTGACATTGCTGCCATAGACCTTAGGTTGACCTTCCAAAGATTCTTCGACGTCAGCGATCAGTCCCGCTGCGCTGCCGGATACCCGTGTAACGATTGCAGCTATCGTCCCTTCATGCTGTCTAAGCAGTGCCAGCAGCAAATGCGCTGGTTCAATGGACTGATGGCCAAACTCGATGGCTATTTGTTGAGACTGGCTAACCGCTTCCTGTGCTTTTTTTGTATATTGTTCAAAATTCATAGTTTTGCCTTCTTCTAAATGTATTGAATGATCTATTCCCAATACATTATTTCTTCATTATCATATTCATAATTAATCGTACAACTTTGCTGTATGAAAGATATTAACGGGGCGAAAAATGAATGAACAGGTTCAGAAATTAAATGATTACCAAGAGCTTTGTCTGCGAACGTGCGTATCCGTTGAAAATGAAAAAATGGCTCACTTGGCATGGTCGCTTGCGCTTGCAGGAGAAGCAGGGGAATTGGCTAATCTCACGAAAAAGGTTTTTATTCATGGGCATCCCTATAACCCGGATAAGGTGATAGAAGAACTGGGGGATATCCTCTGGTATATAGCGGTTTATGCCCATGAAATTGGAATCAGCCTCTCCGAAGTGGCAGCCAGAAACATTACCAAGCTTAAAGCTCGCTATCCTGAAGGATTCAGTTCAAATGCGAGCATCCAGCGGAAAGACTGATGATGAAACAGCCGAAAGACTTTTTTCTTCCTCTTATTATTCTCCAGTACCGATTTCAAATTCATCGATGACAGGAACTTCTTCAGTTTCTTCAACCACAACAGCCGGTACGAACTGTTCTAAATAAGCTGCTTCAGGCAGTCCAGCCAAATAAGCTGGCAGATTAATGATGATCCCATCCATGTTGTAGGGCAGCTTAATCGAATGTGAAGAGACTGCTTTCTCTCCGCCTTTAATCTGCGTGATTTCCAGTTCCATCTTGAAATTTTGGCCAATCCAGGTTGTCATGCCGCGTTCACCGGCTTTGAGTCGAGCAACGCGTTCTCCCTTAACATAGACATCTATCCTGTAAGGGCTTTCGTAGGTCTTTCCTTCATATTCCATCTTTTTGCTGTCAAAATAAACCGTATGTCCGCGGCCTATGACCATCATAATCGCGCTGACAGCAATCAAAAAGAGAATTACTCCAAGTCTGAAAAAAAGAGCGCGTTTGGTTTTCAATTTGCTTTCTCCTCTTCTCTTTGCGCCAACTCAAGCAGCTTGCC